>JBCBZF010001046.1:0-2566 GCA_039815525.1 Bacteroidota bacterium
CAATGAAAGCTGGCTGGAGTTTCCGGCCGGACAAACAAAGTATGGATTGGTCAGAGACGGTAATTGGGGAACGGCTGAAATTCCCCTGATTGATTTTGCTGGCTTGATTGCTTTTCAGGACATGAATTATATGTTCGCCATTGCCAGTGTGGACGGGGCGTTTCCCAGTTCTACCTTTCAGTTTGCAGTGGATAACATTGTATGGGAAGATGGGCAGAATAGCGGAAACAATCTGCCTGCTCCCTGGGTCGGACAAGATATTGGTGCCGTAAGCGCGGCTGGGAGTGCTACCTATGGGAATGCAAGTTTTACCATAGACGCTTCCGGGGCAGATATCTGGAACAATGCGGATGAATTTCACTTCGTATATCAAAGTCTTGATGGCGACGGTGAGATCACTGCAAGGGTAAATTCGCTCACCAATACCAATAGCTGGGCAAAGGCTGGTGTCATGATTCGCGAGTCCCTCGATGCTGGTTCCAAACATGCCATGACCATCGCCCGTCCAGGCTCCGGCGGAGTATCCTTTCAAAGGAGAACTGCCACAAATGGCAGCAGTGCCAGTACCCTGGAAGCGGGAATTGCACTGGCAGAATGGGTGAGAATTGTCCGCTCAGGTAATGGCTTTACTTCATACCATTCCAATGACGGAACCATCTGGACCCAGATTGGAAGTACAGTCAATATTTCCATGAGCAGTTCAGTCTACATTGGGTTGTGTGCCACCTCTCACAACGACGGTGTCCTGACAACTGCCTCCATTGATCAGGTGAATGTGGATACAGATGGTGGCGCGACACCAACTGGCAATCTGGCTTTGAACAAAGTCGCCTCACAGTCTTCCAATTATAACAGCAGTCAGGGCTTCGCGGACAATGCAGTTGATGGCAACACCAATGGCCAATGGGGCGCAGGCTCAGTTACGCATACTGCTGCTGGCCAATCAAATGCCTGGTGGGAGGTTGATTTAGGCGCAACGTATCCAGTAGGAGATATTGTGATCTGGAACCGAACAGATTGCTGTAGCAATCGCCTCGGTAATTTTACAGTCAGTCTGGAAAATACCAGCGGGGGGATCATTTGGCAACAGACCCTTACAAGCGAACCCAACCCCTCCCTTACCCTCGATGCGGGAGGCGCCTCTGGAAGGATCATTCGGATCAGCCAGAATCTGGCAAATACGGTCCTGTCTCTGGCTGAAGTACAGGTTTATGCTTCTGGTGCCACACCACCGGCCACTTTCCCAGATCCGGCGAAGACTTATTACATCGATGTCCCCATTCACGGCCTTAGACTGGCAGCAAGTGGGGAAAGTGAAGATCCTTATACGACTACCACGGGGGCAACTGGTCCTGATGTCGAATGGCAGTTTGTGGCAAAAGGCAATGGCTCCTGGCACATTCAGCGTGCTGCCGGTGGATCAACGCCGAGATTACGCACAGACAATAGTTTGTTTGCCGACATGCAAAGCACAAGCTTTTCGGGATCTTACACCTATTATGATCTGAGCCCTGGGTTTACCACCGGAACCTATTTCCTGACCTTACCTGACGGCCCAGCGAATTATAATCGACTGCAGGTTGACAATGTTGGACAGGTGAAATTTGTCTCAACCAGTAGTGCCAATACCTGGGAATCATTTCAGTTTACAGAGCTGGGATCTGCCAAATCAGGATCCGTGATTCCTGCGAGAGAGTCCCAATTCTCCCTTTATCCGAATCCTGCATCACAGACAATTGTTGTCGATGGGCTGAAGACGGGGCAATTCATCAGGATTTTCGATATCCGGGGCAAACTTATCCTACAAACAAACGAGCAAAAAATAGATATACGAAGTCTTGAGTCGGGTATCTACTTTGTTAAGGTCCCAGGTAAGACACCACTTAAATTTTTCAAACGCTAAGGATTGATCGTGCGCTAAAGCAAACCTTCATCTGATAGGAAATCCTGAAAACTGGGCTTCCCGGATGTATTCTGAGAATCCCAGGTCCTTTCCTCACCTATGTGAAGAGAAGAACAGATCCCCAAATGATTGACAGAAATATCCGAGCCTTTTATTTCTCAAGGGTGAACGGATCTGCTATGTCAAATGAGAATATCATGTAAACCATTTAACCCTAAAAATACCCAACGTTATGAAACGATTGAAACACGTTTACCTCCTGATGGCAATGTTCCTCGTTAGCATCCTCTCTTGCGAAAAACCAGAAGCATTGACTGATGTAGCACTCGAACAAACGGATCAACTTGAACCGCAATTGGTGCAAGAACCAGAAATTACCCTACAAAAATCCTGCGATGATTGTAGTCCTTCTCCCGGAGGCATTTCCAAATACAGTTCTGCCCTCGGACATTCAGTCTATGAATTTGGCGATGCGAGTAAGAGTAAAAAATGGAGCAAAAGCTCCACCACTTGCTACAAAGTGGACAGCAATGGCAATCAATCCAACAGTGGCAATTATGTCTACAATACTTGTGGCGATTGGCTGGTCATGCAATCGCAGGGGGGATCGAGTGATCGTTCCGAATTAAAGATGGACAAAAGCGTGAAACTGGACGATCAAAG
>JBCBZF010000236.1:0-7619 GCA_039815525.1 Bacteroidota bacterium
AAGACCCGGCCTTTACCGATGCAATGCTCAAGATCAATACCCTCCGGAATGAAAAGCGGGATCTGCTCCTGAAGTATACTGATGCCCATCCGGAGGTACTGGAAATAGATGAAAAACTAAGCCGTCTGCAGATGATCCTGGAGGAAAGTGTTGCCAATACCCTGGCGACGACCCGGGCCAAGATAAAGGACATGGATAAAAATATTTCTTCTACCAACGAAGAATTTAAAAAGCTTCCAGAGCTGGAACAGCAACTGATTTCTCTCAGACGGGAGTCCATGACCAATGAGCAGATGTTTGCCTTTTTGCTTGAAAAGCAGGCGGAAGCTTCTATCGGTGCCAGTGCTGCCATCGCGTTTCATAAAATTCTGGAGCCTGGCACGCTACCGACCATGGCCGTTTCACCTAAAAAAACGCTGACGCTTGGGATTTCGATTATGGTTGGTATGATTATCGGCCTGGTCACGGTGTTTTTGATTCATTATCTCAGAGCGACGGTTTCTGATCCTTTGGAATTGGAGGATGCCCTTGATTTTCCAGTGGTGGGGGTTTTAAAAAATGTTCCTGATGAATTGGAGATCGTGTCCCAGGACTTTATTAATCTGGCCACCAACCTTCATTTGATCAGTGAGCCGGAGATCATTTCTGTTTGCGCCTATGGTCCCAAAGAAGGACGAAATCGCGTATCGATCAATCTCGCCAAATCGCTTGCTGCTCTCAGCTATAATACACTCCTGATTGATGCAGATATGTATCACAATGATATTCAGGATTATTTTAATCTCGAAGCCAGTGTCGGCCTTGCTCAGGTGGTGAGACATGGATTGGATGTCAAAGAGGTAATTGAATCGGTGCCGGTGAGAGGCTTATCGGTTTTACCAGCGGGTAATCTCAACAATGAGATCCCGACTGGCGTCATCCTGAGTCCGCGGCTGAAGGAACTCATGAGTCTAATACAAAAAAAATATGATCGGATCGTGATCAATCTACCGGCCATGCGCGAGGCGGTAGATGCAATCACCCTGATGAAATCGAGTGAATTAAATCTCTTTGTGGCGCGTACTGACCGTAGCCGACTTCCCAACTTACATCAGGCCATGCAGGTCATCAGACGATTTGATGTCGCCAATTTATACCTGCTCCTTTTGCGAAATTCATTCCGGGAGCAGGCAATGTATCAATTAACAACCGGACCCTTACCGAAAATTGGACAAGGCGCTCGGCGACAGCTTTTACGTGATTTGGTGCGTTGGCTGCTGCTGCGAAAGGGACCTGATGGAGCGCGCGTACCCATGCCGAAAATCGGTCGTGGAACCCGCCGCAGCATGACGCTCAAAACCATCAGGAAGTTATTTGACTTATAATTCAACCAAAGCAGATATATGCGTTTTCTCATTCAGATTATTTTCCTCAGCTTTCTGTTATCTGCTTGTCGGCCCCAACAACTGTTCATGGAATCTGCGATTCCCTATACCGGTCCTGAGGTGATCCAGGTGGATGAGTACGAACACGTTCTCCAATCAGATGACAAAGTGATTGTGAGCGTATGGGGACACGATGAATTGGGGGTTGGATCAACCTTTAGCGTGTACAGTTCCACCCTGGAACAAGGGAAATACATCAGCATCAATCAACAGGGAAATATCTCCTTGCCCCTGATCGGTACGGTAGAGTTGGCTGGTCTGACGCTGCGAGAGGCCAATTTGTATCTCAAGCAGTTGTTCTCCCGCTATGTCAAGTCTCCCATTGTGTACATCCGTGTTTTGAGCTTACAGGTCAGTGTTATCGGGGAAGTCAATGTTCCGGGTAATTATGAACTTGACAAAGAACGGACCTCCTTACTGAGCGTATTGGCCTCTGCCCAGGGAATGACGAAGTTTGCCGATAAGGAAAATATCCGGATCATGCGAACCCATGATGATGGAGAATTGGAGGAAATAAACATCAATCTGACCGATCGTACGACACTTTTTCGTACCGACCTTAGCTTGCGCAGCCGGGATGTGGTCTATGTTCCGGAGCGGCCTGGAAAATATTTTGAGGAAAGTCTGTCTGGCAAAATCGTTCCTTTGGTAGGTATTTTGGGCAGTGTGGCCATCACGCTTTCTCTTTTGAACCGCAGGGAGTGAATGATGCTGCAGACATACGGCGATTGTTTCGGCCACTTTATCGGGGGTTCGGCTTCCTGGTGCTATGCATGATCTATGGCTTGTATTCCGGTAGGGAGAAAGCCGATAGTATGTTGCCTGTATATGAGTCTCGTGCGACCATTAAGCTCAATGATGAGCATTCAGCCCTCACCAAATTTTTGGAAGAGGTAGAATCTTTTTCGACCATTGGTGGACATACAGTCGAGCTGACAGTGATCCGTTCGGAGACATTTCTTCGGCAAGCCTTTGAGATGATGGATGTGGAGGTATCCTATTTCCGCAAACGGTTCGAGAGCTGGCGCGATCTGTATCAAAGAGAATTATTTCGCGTCTAATTCCTCCAAAACAAAGCCTCAATCGAAGATCAGCTATTCCAGCTGGAGGTGCAGCAAAACGGCATGCTTTGGTGTACAGATCCCAATGGTGTCATACGTTTTGGCCAACTGGGAGACACCCTGATTTTTCCGTCTGCTACATTCGTACTCCACGCGGAAAAGTCCTATCAAAACCAGATCCCGCCTGGTACGTATGCTTTTCGCCTGAATACCATTGATGCGCTGATTACAGATTTGGATGCGACTGAAGGATTATTGATCCGCCTGCAGGATGAGCGGGTAGCGATGATCAATGTATATGTCTGGCATCAGAACCAGAACTTTGCCGCAGACCTCGCCAATGGCATCGCCAAAGCCTACCTGGACGATTTTCTGCAAACCAAAGTCAAACATGCTGCGGCTGCTCTGCGATTTGTCAATGAGGAGGTTGATGAGGCAGAGAAAAAACTTGAGTTGGTGGAAAAAGCCTGGTTGAACTTTCTCAAGGAAAACGACATATACCGAACCAATACCCGTATTCAGGCTTATGATAAAGGACTCAGCCGGATGATGTTGCGGGAACTTCGCACCCGGCAGGAACTGATTGACTTGCGACACATTCAGGCCGCAATTGCTGACCAGGACAGCGTGGACAGTGACGTGGTGTATGAATCGATCAAAGATCAGTCTTTTCGGCATATGCTTTCGCGTCTGGACTTCCTGAAGGCTTTACAAGTCAAAATCGCGGCACGTTTTACCGAGGAAAATCCGATGCGGATCTCAGTAGCTTCACAAATTGAGGCTTTGCACTTTCGGCTGGAAGCAAGTCTGCAACAAACCATTTTGTCCCGTAAAGAGAAGTTGGCGAGTATACAGGCTTCCCGTCGATTGCTGGAGAACAATACCAAGACTCTGGTTGGCATGGAGCAGCAGATGTATTTGATGAAAAAGCGGATCCGTTATGCCGAAATGCAGCTCACACAATTACTGGAAAAGCAAACGGAAGCGAGAATCAGTGTCATTGGTCGGCAGAGTTTCCATCAACTTCTGGAAAGTGCTACGCCTGCCCGTGTGCCTCTCAAACCCAATCGCGCGATTCGGATTGGGGTAACTGGCTTGATGGGCATCGTCTGGGGCAGTTTTGCACTCTACCTTTTTACCTTTCTGTTTGGGCGTGTCAGAGAAGCAGCCGATTTGATTGAGTACGTACACTTACCGCTTTTTGAACGAATTGGTCGAAAAAGTCTGGATCAATTTCGAACCCAGGATGTCATACGATTGGGGGCGCAACTTTTCATGGGGCCAGAATGGAAAGTGGTCGGCTTTCTGGATGATGGGCGTAAACTGATCGCGCCATATTTTATCCCGGAGCTGGCACGTTCTATGGCGGAAATGGGAGAGCGTGTGCTCATCATCGATGCTGATCCCCACAAACGCCACCTGAGCAGAGTCATTGATCTGGATCATCAAAAAGGTCTCTGGGACATGGTGAGTCTGCGTTTGCCCTATGAGGGCTTTGTTCAATCCGGCTACTACCGCAAAGTAGATGTGTTATCCATTGGGCAGGCTCAATCTGACATCCCCATTCAAATCACCAATAATGATCATTTCTTCTCAGAAATCAACCGGATGCAGCAGGAATACGACCGTATCATCATCATGCACAGTTCCCTGGAGAAGCAAGATGACGCACTTTCCCTGATGCGGCAATGTGATTTGAATTTTATGACAGCACTTTTACATAAATCAGGCCGTCATCGCTTGCAAAAAAATCGCAAACTCATCACCCAATTTGAAGTAGCGCAACCCTATATCCTGTTGTTTGAAGACCTGCCCCTTATCCTTCCCCCATATAATCGCCCGTCGGGCCAATTGATAAAAAAGATGAAAGATCTGGCTCTTAGCCTACCAAAGAAATGGGCTTCTGTACAAAAGCGTGTGCAAATCCTGGCAGACCAAATGTTGGTCAGTGGGAGTAATTTTTTGATCGGTGTATTGATCACCCGATGGCTGGGCTTGGAAACCTATGGCATATTTGCGCTGGGGTGGATGATCTTGCTGTTTGCCTCCGGCGTCCAACTAGCTTTTGTCATCAAGCCGATGATGACCTTTGCCCCACGCAAAGGCTATGAAGAGCGTCTGCATTATGAGTCAGCCACGCAATGGTTGCAATTGCTCTGTAGCCTGTTCATGACCATCCTGGCTGCTCTGGCGATTCCGTTTGCTGCCTGGTTGGCACCCGAATGGGGACTTGAACAGATTGGTCTGGCACTGCCTGTGGCCATTGGTGCTTACCTTATGCAGGAATTTTATCGTCGCTTCGGCTTTATCTCTGACCGGACCACAACGATCTTTTGGATGGATTTGATCGCCTATGGCGGCAGCCTTGCGTCTTTGGTGATTCTCCATCTAAGTGGCTTCCTGAGCCTGGAAATTATATTTTGGGTGTTTGCAATTTGCTTTAGCTTGTCAACAATATGGGGCATGTTTGCTTACAGATTGCCCTGGAGCAGTCTGAAAGATTCCCGCATAATTTTTCGCGAACACTGGATCTTCTCCCGTTGGCTTTTGGGGACCTCTTTGTTGCAGTTTTTCTCCTCCAACTGGTTTATCCTTGCCACTGCAAGCATACTGGGACCATTGGCTGTAGGCGCTTTGCGCATGGCCCAAAATCTCATGGGGTTAACCCACATTCTCTTCCAAATGATGGAGAATGTCATGCCAGTACAGGCTTCTAAAGCATTCGCCAGCGGAGGTCTGGGCCAATTGAAGCGATATATGCTCAAAATGGGGGTAGCAAGTTGGGGCATCATTCTCTTGATTCTCACCGGCGTTTCGCTTTTTGCCTCCCCTTTGATTGAATGGGTGTACGGCGCTGAGCAAATCCAGCACACGCCAGTATTATGGGGATATTGTTTGGTATATGCGGTGATGACTCCCGGCTATCCTTTGCGTTTCCTGTTGCGGACCCTTAATGCGACCAGTCCGATTTTCTGGGCATATGTTCTGAGCACCATATTTAGCTGGCTGAGTGCTGACTACCTGGTAGAAAATTATGGAATATATGGTGCTTTGGCTGGTCTGGGAGGTACCCAACTCATTATGCTGGCGGTGTACATCTGGTTGCTGAAAAGGAAATGGGCCGTGGTCGCAGAAGATGGAAAAGCATAGTCGACCTGAGATGCAAGGCATGAAAAAGGATGGGCCATCCCTTCATGAGATGGCCCGGGAGTGAGTATCCAGAACAATGCTAACGGCTTAATAGCTCAAACTATTCAATAAGGATACTTCGCGCAGTTTTTATGCTGAAAAAGACATATCGTTTTGCATGCAGACTTCCTTCTGTTAGTTCTTGACGATTTTAAAGGTGCGGATGTGCCGTTGATTCTCATAGACACGCACCAAATAGGTGGCAGCGGGAAAACGGTCAAGGTCGATCAGGTTTGCCCCTTGCCTGACTGGTTCCTGATATAGATAGCGTCCCTGAGAATCAAGTAAATGGAGCAAATGCTTTGCATTTCCTTTCGCAGGCGCATCAAAAATCAATTGCAGATATCGGGAGGTTGGATTGGGGTATGCAGAAAGTGAAATCGCTACATCCGCTTCTTCAATCGATGTGGGATGAAAGAATGCGAAAGCCTGCTGCACGTTCTCAGATATACTGCCAGTTACAGTTACATAAGCGTGGAATAAGATTTGTCCCAGGCTATGGTACTGATGACTTCCTGTCGTGGCTGGACGACCATGACTGGCGAGAATGCCTTGTTGCGCAATGAGTGGATTCGCAAGAAGGAGAAAAATCAATATGTGAATGAACAAAAATGGGCGTTTCATGAAGGGTGGATGTTTGGGGATAAACGGAAAGAGATCAAGTATGAAGCTTTCAGTTTGTGTTCCAAAAAAGTGCCGGGCAGAGCCTTTTTGATTGCCGGATGAAACGCTCTTGCCCGGCTTCGGTTCAGCTTTACAACTTTTGGATCCGGATACTGCGCGCCGATCTTTCGCCATCTGACATCCGCAGGATGTAAATGCCCTGGGACAACTGCGACAAATCAAGATCACTCACAAGGACTGAAAAACCCTTCTGCAAGACGACACGTCCGGACACGTCAAGCAGCATCAGGTTCAGTTGTCCCGCTTTTTCTCTTTCAATCGTGATGCGACCAGTGGTCGGGTTCGGATAGACTGTGATCGTACCAAGGCTAGAAGCCAACTCTTCCACTGAAGTTGCTTGTAATTCTGGCTGATGAAATCCTTGGGTCAAGGTAATGGTGCCCGCGTAGGTCTCCGTCATCAATTCTCCCAGCGTCCATTCGAGATACAAACTGCTGTTGCTAAAAGTTTCTCCGGCTGAGGCAACAACTTCAGGCGTCACATTCAGGTTTTGGGCATGCAGGCTGGCTGAAGCCAAAAACAGGGCGATGATTCCAATGAGTTTTTTCATCGATCCTCTCCATTAATGACACTGGAACCGATTTTGAGACTGCGCTCTTTACCATAGCCTTCCGGGTAATAGTAGCGTCCTCTTTCATTTGACTCCTTGAGCATTTCCGCCTCATAAGGATGGTCCTTTGCCCATGGATCATTTCTGCGTGCACTCACCTGCCAGGATACTTTCATACCTGGCTGGCCACCAGCAATGCTGAATTGATTGTTGCTGATTTCAGTGGCGATGTACACCTGCGCAAATCCACCGATGCAGGTAAGCTGATAGTTGAAGTCGCGATTCATCGCTTCGAAATAGGCTGGCAGCTGTACCACGGCTGTTCCATTGGCGTCGAGCTGAATCGTTCCGTCATAATAGGTTACATGGTCCGGAGATTCGACGGCATTGTGCGCCAGAATCTTATTGGCTGGATCCAGCGGATGGTCCATGATGAAGTTTTTGTTGCCATTATTGACCGAAAAATCCCCAGTTACCACCACATCTCCATCATCCTGAACCTGAAGGACGTTATCGCCATTGACGCGTTCGAAGTTGGCAATGATATTGTTGGTACCATTGGGTTTGTTTTGAACCTGAAGGGTAACGTTGTTGGTGATTTGGTTGATGCCAACATTTCCAGCGCGCCCTATTTCAAAAAGGTCAGTACCGGTGGTATCTTCTACTTGGAAAACAGTTGAATTCCCCGCTTGATTTCGAATGTTGAAATCG
>JBCBZF010000056.1:0-12822 GCA_039815525.1 Bacteroidota bacterium
AAAAGTATATTACTCAAAAGCACAAATGCAGCAAGAACCTCCAATAAGCTGGTAATCCATGCAAAACAGCATAACATACATTTGTTTTCCGATCTTAGGCTTTCTCTTTTTTGCCTGTAGCCCCAGACCAAAGCTCAACCAACAAATCGCTTTTTCAGATTTTGATATGAGGATTAAAATCAATAACAATAAGGATGTTGTTGATTGGCTTTCGCATCTGGAAAGACCAGAAAAAATCAGAAATTTAAGATTGGTTTGTGAGGCCAACTATTTTGGAGTCGGGGTAACATACGTTGATGTGCCCCAGCTTTTTCCGGAAGAAAAACACCACCCAAGGAACAAAATCCCTCATCCAATTAGGCAAATGTCAGACTCCATTGCGATCCTCCGTAATGTACGGATGTTAAATTTTGATCACCTGGGACTGGAGAATTTACCTGACAGCCTGGTAAAGTTAGAGAAGCTTGCTTATCTGGATATCAGATTCAATAAAATCAATATCAAGAAGCAAATGCCCATCCTCACTGCCTTAAAACAGTTGAAGGTGATCAAAATGTATGGTTGTGATTTTGATGAGAAATCCATCCAGACGCTTCAGGAACAATATGGGATAACTGTCCTTTACACAAAAGATCAGCTCCTACAGGAATCAAACGTAGATTTTGGTCAAACTGTCCCCCAGAAAGGAAGGAGATAAAAACCACAAGTGACAATAGGATTGCCTTCAGTATGAGCCCAGGTTGGAAGCCTGGTCGTTCATTGAAGCATTTTTTGTCCCTTAATCGGCCTATCGGCCACCATTCTACCCATCACAAGCGCTCGACATACTCTCCTCTCCAAGAGGCACCCAACTTATTCCTCAAAATGCCAAAATATGGGTTTTCATATAGTCCTTATTCTGGTAAAAAATAACTATTTACACTATCTTATCCGGAGCATCGGAAGCTGATGCTTCGTCCTTACATAGCCTACATTCATTGAGTTGTCAGATCATATGCTGACATCCCCAAGCTGATTCGTCGGCCTGAGCCGTTCCTTCCCATTTTCTTCCACCTTCAATCCTGTACCGTATGCACCTGGCCCGTGTTTTCCTGCTGTTGTTGCTGATGGGGCTGATCATGTCAAATACATTTGCCCAGAAAAAAGTCAAAGTATATAATATTTTTTGCGCTACATTTTCTGATGGAGCGCTAAATGGACTTCAAACCCTCACCATCAATCAGGCCTATTTCAAGGGGAAAGACGTCCAGGGTGTCAGCATTGAGCATATTTTTTTCACTGGTAAGGATTTTGTCAGAGACTCGGTCATCAAAAAGGTGCAGGAATTGAGCAAGACCCGGGGCGCAATCTGCTTTTTTCACCTATTCGATCATGGTCTGAATAAAGGAGAACTCTTGCCGCATGTGCAATGCTATCAGGCCCCTGATGATATTCAACCCAGTGTATTGATCAATCCGGAAAAAGATATCCTGGGGCCATTCAAGAAAGGGAAAGCTAAATTTGCATTCGCCTACATCGACGCCTGCAATGATGAAATGCCCTACACCCGCAATATTTTTAGGCAAAATCCCAATGAGCAGGCGGTGGGGATTCCGTTTGATCGTATCTATCAAAAGTTGGTTGACCCCAAACTTCGGAAGAAGATTCTCACGCCACTCAAAGTTGACAAAAACTACCAGGAGCATCCGCTTGGTTTACTCTTGTCTGCGAAAGGATATGTAGGAATCAGCTCCAGTGGGTTGGATCAGCGTGCATTTACTGTCGATAGTGTAGGAGGTATTGGGTCGGCCTGGATCTTCCAGAATCTGACAGAAATTCTGACCGAAAGCAAACAGGTGGATTGGATCAGGTTTCTGGGATTACACCGGCAATCGGTCGATGAGTCTGTCCATTATTTCGATCCGGCACTGAACCAACGACCAATTTGGATCGGTCGCATCAATGGAAGCGACTTGCCCAGTCCACTGATTCTCTACCCAGACATTGACACCATCAAGCTGAGCCAAATTGCTGCGCAGAAAAGCCGGGAAAGCGTTACACGCTTTTGTCATGAGGTCAATCTCCTGAAGCATAAATCCCGCCTGCGTCGTCTAGATCCAGCCAATGCTCTGTCCTTTGCACAGTCTAAAAATGTCATCGTATTTGACGAGTACCTCTCATTTCAATCAGGCAATGCTGGCTACAATAAACTGAGTACGTACCTTGAGAACCACAAGAAATTTCAACATATCCGATCAGATTTTGATCTGAGCAGCATCTTTTATGAAGGTCAGGTTCAATATCGAAACAGAAAGCAGCTTGCCTATCGCGTAAATAAACGGATTCAGACAGGCAACAAGGTGGATACGCTTCAAATGCGGATCCTGACCCGAAAAAAATCGCCTCTCGTTCGCTTCAATAAAAAGAAGCATCCAGGCTATGCCGTCAGCAAAGTATCGACTCTGCCTCCTGTCCCAAAACCAGTCTATGAAAACGAAGAAGAGTTGTTTCAGCCCATAGAATATGATCTCCCGGCCCTGGCAGAAGAAAGATTCCGATCTGGTTCATTTCAGAGAGCTTCTCAATTTTTTGGTCTGGTGAAAAGAGCGGCCAAAAGTTTTCGAAATTTTGCTGGTCCGGAACGGATCATACGGGAAGCGATGCCTTTATTTAAAAACGTGGACAGTACCAGCATTGGGTATTCGTCCCATCAAAGACGCAGGAACCTGAATGTAGGCGTAGAAGACTATTTTCAGCACTTCCAAAAGGAATTCACCAATCGCTATGATTCGGTCTTCATTCAACTATGTGATAACTATCCCATCAAAAGCGATGAGGATTCTACGGTTTATCTCACCCCCATTGACAGCAATCGCTGGGTCGGTCAATCAAGCTATATCCAGCTTTTCAAAGGTTATAAAAAGAAGCGAAGACAATATTATGATTTGACTTATAAGGTGATCGAATATGAAATAAGTGGGCAACAGCCTTCTGGAATTAATGAAGAACCTCAATTTGAGACGCTGATCACTGATGTGAAAGTGATCAAGACCGTAACCGAATCAGAATGCCCAAATTCCTTCGACATCATTTCTGCCAAACGATGACTGTATCTGTATATATCGCAATCGCCTTGACTTTTTTTTCCTGCCTGGTTTATCCGCAGAGAAGTCTGGCGCAGGAATCATCAGATGAGCCCTATTTTGTCAGGGACTCCATCCTCAATTCCACCTATGAAGAGCAAAACATCCATTTCAGGGCCGACGGCAGAGCCCTGGTCTTTTCCTCAAACCGAAAGGGGGTTCACTATTGGAATCAAACCTATTATGAAGATGGAATTGCATTTCATGATGCAGATATCTATATCAGCTTCAGGGATTCGGCCAATCCCACTTCCAGATGGTCTCGGCCGATGGCAGCCTGCGATAAAATCAACACCCAACTGGACGATGTGCACCCGGTTCTTTTAGGTTCTTCGCTTATTTACGTGAGTTGGCAGGAAGGCTGGGAATACAAAAATGGCCCGTTCTTTCGGGCAAAAGTTGACCAGGGCCTCAGCGCGATGCTCACCTCCAAAGGTCTGAGTAAATATATCCGGACGTTTTTTCAGAAAAACGGACTCAAAGCCATTGGCGGGATGAGCATCACTGAGACCGGAACCTTGATTTTTTCAGCGGGACAGTCTGCGGAGGAAGACATGGATCTGTTCTTTGCGAAACGTTTTCCAGATGGACAATGGGGCATCCCACAGAGGCTCAGGTGCAGCAGCAAAGAGGATGAGCGGGGTGTTTTTTATGAAGCAGAAAATCGTTTGCTGTATTTTTCCTCCAATCGAACCGGCAAATCATTCGGCGGCTACGATTTGTATGTCTGTACATTCCATGAATCAGCAACCACAATCGATATCGGTGAGACGTCCAATCTCGGCTCTCTGTTTAACAGTGCGCATGATGAAATAGGTTATGCCTCTCTGCCTTCTGGTGAAAGGTACATCATCCGGGGAGGCGATTTGTTCCGACTGATTGAGAACTGAGTACATCCTTTCATTCAACCTAAAAAGTTCCTCTTGATGAAATCACATTTTCTCATCTTTCCATTCCTTTTCTTTCTTCTCCCATTCACCTCTTTGCACGGGCAGGGAAATCAGGCGCAGGAGGCAGGCAAAATGTTTATCGAAAACAAGCGTGTTTTTGTGGTCAAACCATTGGTAGGCATTGGCTGCTTTGATCTCTCGAATCCCAAACGGCCACGTGAATTGGCATTCATCAAGATGGAGGGCGTGGTCGACATCTATGTGCGCGCTTCTTTTCTCTTTGCCAGTCGTTACGAATGGCTCACGGTGGCCAAATTCAGTCTGGAAGACCTAACAATCGAGCATCTCGCCAATAGCAGTAAAGAAGCCTTCCCTGATCGGGAAGCATCCAATTCATGGAATCCCAGCCTCAAAATTTTCCCTTCCTACGAACAATTCCTGGCTAAGGAGAAAAAGATACAATCCCTGGGATTCAGCCGGGCGCAGGGATCGATGAGTTGTATCACCATGAAGGGGGATTATTTGTATGCAATCAATGGAGAAGGACTCCTAAGTTTTCGCGCCAGAATTACAGACCTGCCCGTGGAATTCATTAGCGGTCAACCGGTGCCAGAGGTAGAGACCATCTGGGAACAAGGGGAGTATTTGTATATGGGCACCAAAAGGGGGATGTTTATTTACAGCCTGGAAGACCGATCAAAGCCGCTATATGAAAGCTTTGTCCCACACATACGCGCCCGCGATCCCGTGGTGGTGCAAGGGGATTATGCCTATGTGACCACCAGAGCAGAACAGGGCATCCGTCGATCCCGCAATGAGTTGATCATCAACAATGTCGCTGATGTAAGCAATCCCTTTCAGGTAAAGCGTATCCCCCTGAGTCAGCCCCGAGGACTCAGTGTAAAGGGCAAATCCCTGGCCGTCTGCGAAGGGACCGATGGCATCCGCTTTTTTCTCCTCACTGATCCGGGAACCCCAAAAGAAGTGGCGCATTTTTCTTTTCCCAATGAAGAACTCCTGGTCTATGAAGTCATTCATCACCCCAAACTACCAATTGCCATTGTCTCAACAGATGTCTGCTGGATTGTCTATGATCTCTCACAAATTGCCGCTCCAAAAGAATTGACTAGATTCACCTTATAATCCCAGCCTTGCCCCTTCATGAGCAGGAAAGCCTTACAAAAAAAAATAGAGAATCTGGTCGAGCAGAATCGATGGGAGGACGCGATTGCCAGTTGTGAAGAATACAGCAATCGGTTTTCTGGTGGCTTACCCCAAAAATATCTGTCTGCCTTAAAAAGGGATTTCCAAGACATCAATACCAAGCAACTGAATGGGCTGCTCACTGACCAACAAGCGGGTGTTCGGCAGCAAAAGTTAGCAGACCATATTTTGTCTTTTTGTCAAGACAAAGCCTTTGACATTTCCGGGCCACAAAAAGTCCCCTGGCGTTTATTGATTTCGATTCTCACGGCTCTGCTCGCATGCGTTTCTTATCTGGTGTTTTTCCCTCAGGATCCTATTTCAGAAGAGTTTCTGGGGCAGTATATCGCCCCGCCCCAAAATCCCAATCAATGCCTGTTTCAGGAGCCTGAGTCTTTTCATATTCAGTTGTTGTTTCGATTTAACAAAAGCATACCTGACAAACGGGAAGATGTAGAGATTGCAGAGATTATTCAGGCGTATTTATTTGAAATTGATGATTTGCATGATACAATTCACCTGGAGGTTGCCCTTGATACTTTTCTCCAGCATGCACAGCTGGATACAGTCAAAAGTCAGGGTACCCGGTGTGAAGTAGACCTCACATTTTGGGGGAAATATTCGTACCTCCTCAATTATGTCCCTCCCCTGAAAAAGCAGGATACTGTACTGATTAAGATCAACTACATCATTTTCAATCGGCATGGGATAGCGGCGAATACTGTTGTGGTCGAAAAGGGAGATGAGACACTGGAATATATTCCATTCCATCATGAACAGAAATTTGAGGGTACCATCTATGAAATCGTACAGTGGGCTCTGAGTATTATGCATTTTCAGGAGGGCAATTATCCGGAAGCCATAGTTGCTCTGGAAAAGATTTCAGGTCGTACCCCTTTTCAAGCCATGCAAAAAGCCCTCGCCATCAGTGCTTGTAAACGTATGAATCGAGACACCCTGGGGGCAATCGATGTCTTAACTGATATTGTACAGATTCAACCCGACCCAATTGCCTACAACAATCTCGCAGTCCTGGAATATGGACAGGGCAACATTGATTTGGCCATAGACTTTATTCAGGAAGCGAGCGTCTTAAATCAAGCGCAGGAAAAAGTCATTATCAAGAATGCGGAAATCATTCTGGCCTTTCCCATGATTCCTGATCCTGTTCCCGAAGATTCCTTGGACGGGGGTGGCGGGCGTTCTATTTCGCCAACCGATCCGCATCAAGTCCAGTCTGCTCCCCCCTCCCAAAATCCAGATATCGAGCAGCAGGAAACACAATGGAAGGATCTCTCCGTTGAACTTAAGCCGGGGCAATCTACCTTCACCTTTGATGGGATAGATGATTTGAGGAAAAGATATCCAAAGGCTAGATTCAGGGTGCGTTTGAAGCGTAATCCGGCTCTCAGTTCCTTTGCATCGCCTACCCTCCCCTCCAATTGGGCAGGCACAAACTTCCGCGGTCAATTGCTCCCCAATGGCACTTATTTATTTGACATCCGACTCGATGGTTCTCCCAAAAGAACCATTGCCAGGGGAGAGCTGGTCATCAAAAGATAACCCCCTCCAGACCTTCGCCTGAAGGGGTTCAAACTGCATATCCAGCCCTTAGTCAACAATCACGACTTTCCGGCTGAATGAACGACCACTTACATTGATCTGCAGGCTATACATACCTGCCGGTAAATCGTGAACGGCTATTTGACCCATGCTCTGCCCACGCTGAACCACTCTTCCATCAAGCTGCATGAGTTGATAGTCAAATTCTGTGTTGGGGAAAGCATTTAGTTTGATATGAAGCCAATGGCGACTTGGATTTGGATACACCTGAGCAGAGGCAGTCAGGTCATTCGCTTCTATTCCCGTGGTGATATCAAAGAGTACATCAGGATCCATTTGCAGTAAAAACATCTGATCCAGGATGGAGGTATTCAGGCTGTCGGTGCCCATTTCATAAATTCCTTCAAACTCACCGGTCATGAGCAACTTACCCGCTGCATTCAGGCAAATCTCTGTCGGCTTAAATGATGGTCCAGTGGTAAAAGAGGCGAGATATTGATCTATGATAAAGCCCACATCCAGATGGTTTCCCTCACTGTCCAGACTCAATACAAAGTGAGTCGCTTCTTCGATGAAGGTATTGGGCATGAGAAAGCTGTCCTGATCGCCAAAAACCATATAATCCTGAAGGGTCCCGGCACCGTATTCTCCTGAAATAAACAACTGCCCGTTAGAGGCACTATGGACAAGCAAGCTTTCATCAAAAATTCCGGTTGCAACCCCCTGTCCACTGGTCCGGGCAAAACTTTTCATCAGCACCCGATCGCCCTGTGCATTGTATTTCAACAGTAAAAAGCGACCGGGAAAACTCGCCCCTGAAAGGGTAACATCATCCAATAAAAGGTCTCCCCCACCCTTGCGAAAGGTGAAATAGACGTTATCCTGGGCATCTACCCCAAACTGGGTGGGATGCTGATCGTTGCCACGTGAACGTTGGGTTCGGTACCATTCCAGATCACCATTGCCATCAAATCTGGCAATAAAGTGGTCGCCTGACTCTGGCGCCCGTAGGGTATCAGTCCCCCAGATAGGCTCACCGCTGAAACTGCCGTTGACATACACTTGTCCGGCACTGCCAACTTCTATTCTGGCAACCGAGATATTGCTGAAAGGCCCGCCACTTTCATTGTTTTTAAACCAAAGCAGGTTGCCATCGGTATCAAAGCGTGCCATGAATACGCCTTCCCGATCATTGGTCTGGTTATACAGTTGTCCATCGATCTCCACTGGATTTTCCAAATGACCAATCACAATGACATCACCACCTGGC
Source organism: Bacteroidota bacterium (assembly GCA_039815525.1). Taxonomy (GTDB): domain Bacteria; phylum Bacteroidota; class Bacteroidia; order J057; family J057; genus JBCAWW01. The sequence goes on from JBCBZF010000056.1 coordinate 8,049, forward strand.
ATCGTTACCATGTCTACCGGATTGACAAAGCTGCCGGAGCCTGTAGAGGCAAGCATGCGGTTGGCCCAGACCCAGTTTCCATCCGGATCACACTTGGCGATAAAACCACTGAAACGGATATTACCAGTCAAACTGAGCGTACCGAAGTTCAGAATGGTATTGGCATTGGTGTGGCGATATTCGCCCAAGATGATGGCATTGCCATTGCCGTCTACCACAACCGAACTGGTTTTGTTGTTCGAATTGCCATCAATCGGATTGACCCACTGGATGTCGCCATTGTCGTCGTACTTGGCGAGATAAAGCGGGCCATCTCCATCGGCAATCGAAATGGTATCGAAAGTTGTTAAGCCATCATATTCTCCCACTACGTAAACATTGTTCAACCCATCAGAAGCCAATGAATTACCAATGGCTCTGCCTTCAAAATTGGTCCCATTGTAAAATTCTTCCGTCTGGGTGAGCCAATCGACCTGCGCAATCAAGCTTTTTTGTCCAAAGAATAAGCTGATCAGGATAAGGGAAATCTGTTTCATTGTTTCGCGTGATTTTGATGCAATTGAGTATGGAAGCAAAATTGCTTGGGCAGGTGCCCTGCAACAATCACGCATATGGGGGATTTTCAGACCATCTGACAGCCTGAAGAATTGGGACAATATGAAATCGATCGATAAATTTTAGCCTAAAAAATCCATGGGCCAGGTATCATCAGCCCATCATTTTTCCTCCAACACATCAATTTCCTCCACAATCAGTTTCTTGGCTGGAATAAAACGTTTGCCATCCGCAGTCTGGATCACCACGGACATATTGGTGATTTCCAGAATGGTGCCTTCGGTTTCGGCGGTACGGATGGTATCGCCTACTTTGAACATATTTTTGGAGTAGTAGGAGGAAATGATGTTGGGAAAAATCTCTCTGGCGGCCAGTCCATAGCCCAGGGCAAAGGCGAGGCAAATACCGGCGAGGACGATCATCACATTGGAGGTAAGCAGGTCAATGTTGAATTGCAATTGCTCCAGAGTGGTCAGGACCACAAAAATCGCCAGCAAATAGAAAATCATATTGCCAATCAGCTTGGCAGACCGAATGGCATAAGAAGACAAAGCCGTGGTAAGGAAGTCCCGTAAGCGGCTGGCCAGAGACAGGCCGATCAACAAAATCAGGCTGGCAATGATCACATTGGGCAGATAGGCAATGATCCCGCTGATCTGCTGGGAAACCATGCTCAGTTGCATTGCTTCGGCCAGCCCGACAACCATCAATAAGATCAGAATCCAGAAAACAAATTTTCCGACCATTTGGCTGGGGCTCATACCGGCATTTACCCGGTCGAGAAAATCCTGCATTTGCACCCGCTCCATCAGTTTGTCAAAGCGAAGCAGTTTCAGAGATCTCGACACCAAAAAAGCCATCAGGCGAGCAAGCAGCCATCCAATGAACAACAGTAAGATGCCACCAATCACTTTGGGGAAAGCAGAGACAACCGTATCCAGTAGTTCTGAATAAGATTCATATAAAACATCAGTCCAATCGCGTACTTCGTCCATGATTCATTCTGTCAGCTTAGGGTGTGGGCTCGGTAGGGTCAGCAGGTCCGGTTTGGCTTCCCTGATCCGACATGGCAAAGCCAAAAATCGAAGCAAAGAACTCCAATATATTGAATAAATGTCCTTTCAGCTGAATGCTGTTCATCACCTCCTGATGACCAGCTTCCGGCTTCGGCTCTTCATCTGGCAAGAACTGTTTGAATGGGTTTTCTGCGTCGTTCATAACGTCATCTAATCGCATCATCCGAACTTAGACGTGTCTTTACACAAAAGGTGACAACAACACGGCATTTTTTTATCCACTACCATATTTTTCTTCGTATAGGTCCTTGACTTTCGCCTTGGCACGCTTTATACGCATTTTGACCGCACTGAGACTGATGCCCATTTTTTCCGCAATTTCATCCATTTTCCACTCATAGGCATACATCATGATCAAAATGGCTTTCTCATCCTGCGAAACCTGATCCATAATACCGGCCAGACGATCCGAACGGATCTGCAAGAGTTCGTCATCTCCTACTTCAGGAATCGCCTCCAGCGTAGACTCGTCTGCTCTTGTCTCTTTGAGCTTTCCCTGTCGCCGTAAATAATCCAAACAGGCATTGCGGGAAAAGGAAAACAGCCAGGTGGAAAAGCTCGACTTACCCGTAAACTTGGCCAAGCGGTCAAAAAGCTTGACAAAAATGTCCTGCGTCAGATCCTGGGCCACTTCATCGTCTTTCACATAAGGCAGAACCTGGTAAAAGACTTTTTTGTAAAAACGGGAATAGATCTGCTCAAAATAATGGGATTTACCGGTGTCGAGAATCAGTTGGACCAATTCTTCATCTGAATAGTGATTTTTTTTCGGATCTGGCAAGTGTCCCGGTAGTAGTTTCAAAGAAAAAGGTAAGGCGGTAGCGGGAGTTTCCCAAAAAATCTTCCTTTATCAACCAAAAGCGGCGACCAGATCAAATCAGGCCGCCGTTCCAAATACATCGGATTTTTTCTCAATTTTCTTCCAGCGAAGGATGAGACAATTTTCCTGGCTTTCCTTTTACAGGGATAAATTGAAGCTCAGGAAAAGAAAGGATTGCTGTATCCAACCTTTCTCCTTTCAGGAAACGCAGAATGGTCGGCACACTTTCGGGATGGGCTAAAATCTGTTCATGGCCAGCTTGTTCAACAATGATATGTGAAGACCGGGCAAACCCCCATCGAACTTCCTCTGCCTGATATGGAGGCGTATTGAAGTCAAGACTGCCACTCATGAAAAGCGTGGGAATATCACAGATTAAGGGGCTGCGAAAGTCTTCCCCCAAATCCGGCACGGGCCAGATGTCTTCAATCATCTCCATGCCCAGATTGGTCATTCCCGGAAACAAGCTGTTGTTTTCCTGTTGCTGAATGGCCAGACGCCGTGCCCTTGAAGCACCCGAAGCTAAATCCATGGTAACCGCCATCCCCTGGGTACCCAGTACGTTGCTGTAGCGCTTTTGGACAAACCATTGTAGAATGGAAGGATCGCCCTGGTCGATGCTGTAAAGAAGGCGGGGAAAGACCGGCAGATCACTTGCGTCCCCAATGTCAATGCGCAGAATCATTTGCAGGCCAATGGGGCCGACTTTTACCTTAATCTTTTCGCGGGTCAAAGGCGAGGTGATAGACACTTCCATCGGCTTACGGGCCAATTTGGCTACGACACCTTGATAAAGCTTCAGCAAATCGGGAACATCCTGCTTGAGCAGTGGATCAGATTTGGCCATCAGACTCAATCGCTTCAATTGCGTGTCCAAACTTTGAGGAAGTTTCCAGGTATGATTACTGCCTTCTGTCCCGACCAGGATGGCCTTTTCTACATTTTGACCAAAGTAACGCAGGTAGGTCTGGCCGAGATGGGTTCCATAGCTAAAACCGAGCAAAGAGATTTTGTCTAGGGCAAGCGACTTTCGTAAGTCTTCAATGTCTGCGGCATTTTCTTTGGAGGTATAAGCAGACAAATCAATGCCTCGCTCCTGATAAGCTTGTAAGGCTTCCCTGGCAATGGCCCGAAAATGGGTCCGAGCCACAGACTGCTTGACAAAAACCTCCTCCGGAATCTCTTTCATCCAGATAAACAGAGACTCCTGACCATTTTCACCGGTCCCGCGCTGGTCGAGGAGAATCACATCACACACCGATAGATATTGTCGCCATCTTTCCAGAAAAGCGGGATTTTCGGCTTGCCAGGTACAGGCAGAACCAGGTCCTCCTTCCAAATAGACCAAAGGTGGACGCGGATTGGGATTGGTACTTTTGAGCCTGACAAATCGCAGTCGAATCTTGCGGCTTCCGGGATTATTGCGGTTTTCAGGAACCTGAAAACTTCCCATTTGGGCAGAGACAGCAATGCCTTCGGAACTCATTAAATTGGTATCACGTAGCTGTAAAGCGGTCAATTGGCCGATTGCAGATAAAGATATAAGCAGAAAGAGACTGAGGAAAAAGAGTCGATTCATGACAGTTGGATTAATCAATTTTTCCAAAAATGTCCATGTGCTTTATCTAGTATGACAAAAAGCGACCAGACGACAGCAAAGAAGGTTCAGCAGCTGCCAAAAAGAGACCAAGCTGATTCAGGGGTAGAAAGTGAAGATTGAGGGGGTGTTGTTCGGCATTGGTCGACAAAGTCCCTGGAAAAGGTCGATTGTGGCTAATTTGGCGCTATCATGAATCTGAAAACCCGTATTTTTCACCTACTGACCCAGCACCCGGCCTTGCCGCATATATTGTTTTGGCTGTATGCTTTGTTAGCAGCCCCACTTTTTGCCGAGGTATATGATCAGACAGTCCTTGATTCATTGATTTACCGGGCAATTGGACTACCGATCAAAATGATGGCGGCATATCTTCTGGCCTACTATCAAATCCCAAGGCTCCTGCAACAGAAAAGATATTGGCAGTTTGTACTCTCTTTGGTCGGGAGTGTGATTGTCTTTACGGTTATCTATCGCTTCAACAATGTGCAGTTTGCAGAGCCTTTAGCAGGAGATGCGAGTAACTATGAGTCCATTTCACAGATCCTGGCAGAGCTGAGGTTGACTATTTTGAGCTACTTCTTCCGCGTTTATTCCTATCCGATCCTTTTCGTGATTCTGAAGATCTTATTGGACCAGGCCAACGAAAGACAGACCATTGAAAGACTGGAAAAAGAGAAAACCACCGCGGAACTCAATTTTCTCAAAGCGCAAATTCACCCCCAT
>JBCBZF010000327.1:0-6666 GCA_039815525.1 Bacteroidota bacterium
CAACACCCTGACCAAGCTAGTTTCTGAGAATCACAACGTAACCTACTCTTTCAGCAAGCAGACACTCTACTCTATCGAAGACCAGCGCCAGTTCACGGACCGCAAGCAAGCCAATCAAGTGGTCAAATCTTGCCTCAAGTACATGAACATGATGGACACCAAGCCACGCAAAATCGACGGCCAGAAAGACGCCGTTCGTTACGCTTCCGTCATGGCGGATCGCATCACAGAGCTGGAGGTTGTCTTTAACAAGCAAACCAAAACCACCACCATTTCTCTCAAAGCCACTTCACGCAGCTTTGGCCCACGCATGGAAACAGAAGCATTCGCTTCCAGCGTGATGTTCGGAGAATAAGAATTGCAGTAAACGAGTCAATTTCCCTTTGTGGCGCCCCTTGGGCGCCTTTTTTGTTTACAGAAGATTTCCCAATCCTTCCATTTATGTAAGCATCCACCCGCTTTTCTTTCGTAGATTCAGCCTTCCTTCAACCGATCTGATTCCATGGAAAAAGCCAATTCCCGTCGCTGGTACGAACGCATTCCTCATCCGGTGGTGATGTTGTTTGGTATCATCATCTTCGCCACCCTCCTCAGTTATGTCTTGCCCGCCGGAAATTTTGAGCGGGAGCAGGTGGATGGAAGAGAAAGGGTTGTAGCCGGTTCCTATCATGAAGTAGAAGCTTCACCAGTCGGCTTTCTGGACATGTTTCGGGCTTTGCCAATTGGCTTTAAAACTGCATCGGATATCATCTTTGTGGTGCTGGCCAGTGGGATCATGTTTGGTATTCTGGAAGAATCCCGCATGATCGAAAACGCAGTTGGACGACTGATTTATCGATTGGGCGTTGAGCGAAAATACCTGATCGTGGTGGTGATGACCTTCATCTTCGGGATGTTGGGCGTGGTGGTCGGCTATGAAAACAACATCGCCATGGTACCGATTGCCGCAGTGCTCAGCTTAGCCTTGGGTGGCGATTTGATGCTGGCAGCGGGGATTTCAGTGGGCGCAATCACCGTTGGTTTCGGTCTGTCTCCCATCAATCCCTATACCGTCGGCACCGGTCACACCATTGCAGAATTACCGCTCTTTTCTGGTGCCTGGCTGCGCAGCATCTTGTGCTTTGGGGCCTTGGCAATGCTGGCCTGGTTCAATGTGCGCTATTTCAAAAAAATCATTGCCGATCCCAATCGCAGCCTCGGACAGGGGCTGAATGAAGAAGGGCTCAAACTCTCCCAACCGCTGGAAAGCTACGGTCTGACGAACCGTCATTGGTGGATGTTGGTCATTTTTATGGGTGGGCTGGGGGTGATGCTGTATGGCATCTTCCAATACAAATGGTTTTTCCACGAAATCGCCGCCATTTTTGTGATCATCTCCATTCTCTGCGGACTCGTGGCGGGGATGAATGGGCGGGTATTGAGTGAAACTGCTCTCAATGCCATCGGAAAAGTGGCGCCGGGTGCCTTCATGGTCGGCTACGCCACCACGATCAAGGTCATTTTGGAAATGGGCAATGTGAGCGACACCATCGCCAATGGACTGGTTGAGATGCTGGCGGTTCTGCCAACCTATGCCTCAGCCGTGGCCATGTCGGCCAGTCAATCCATCATCAATTTCATGATTCCGTCCGGCAGCGGCCAGGCGTTGGCGACTTTGCCCATCATGATTCCAACCGGAGAATTGCTGGGGCTGACCCGACAGACCACCATCCTCGCTTTTCAAATCGGAGACGGCGTCACCAATCTCGTCAATCCAACTTTGGGGGGATTAATTGCCATGCTCAGCATGTGTCGGGTGCCCTTCGACCGCTGGTTGCGCTTTGTCTTTCCCCTGGTCGGTGGGATTATTCTGATCTCATGGATCGTCCTGCTATTAAGCGTAGCGATTGGATATGGACCGGGTTGAGGCCTACAACCGCTGAAAGTCAAATCTTGGACTCCCTTTCGCTCCATTCTCATCATAAAAATCAAGAAAGTGAAGCTTGAATATACCGCCTTCACTGTCGCGGATGATAAAGTTATGGTCGGGGAAAATGGTGAAAAGATTCTGGTCGAGATCAAATTCTTTCCAGTCAAAACCAATTACATTTCGCTCAGTGTAAAAGCGATAATCCGACAGCTGAGGACCCTGGATACTTTCAAATGAATTCTCCTGATCCTCAGCCACTTCGGTATGGTATGGATTGATTAGAACACCCGTTACCAGATACGGTAAAAAGGGATCGTAAAAGACTTCCATGTACTGGGTAAACAGCAGATCATAGCTATCTTTTTCCGGTTCGATATCCACCACTTCACCACTTAGTAGTGAAACCATACGCACATTGAAGCGCTCATCCTTGATGATGGTGAGATTCTGTTCATCACTCCCGTCCAGATTGGCAAATCGGACTTGGTAAGAACCAGATTCCGCATCCAATAACTGGATTTTGCGATAACCCCGGCGACTGCCGGATGGTGTATAGCCGAGATCAACAATGGCAAAAGAGCCATCTGGTTTCATATCTCGAAGCGCCAGACTATCATGCAGGCCAGTTGGATGATCCGGAAAAAAGTCAAGCCCGCTCGCAGTTTGTACATCTTCAAACTGCTGTTGTTGGATCACAACTGCCTGCATGGCCAGACTGGTGTTTAGATAAATCAGGTCCACACTATCTGAACAGCCGAATGCAAGGTCCCAGGCTACTTTTTTATTGCTGGAGACAATCTTCTGGCTACCCAGATCATACCAGATCTGATCTTCGTAATTGGGTTGCATGAGGACCTGCTCCTGAATCACATTGCCGGGATCATAAGCGGGAATGGGCGCTTCAGGTCGTAAACAAGCGGTACCCAGTCCCATCAGGAGAATCAGAAAAGGAAACAGCTTTCTCATTGTAGATTCAGGTCTAATTTCACAAACAAGGTCCGGCCATTTCCGACCGAAACCGAATTGATGCCAGCGCTGTGCACGCCAGTGCTGGAACTGGCGGCAACTCTCCGAACGTCCAGGAGGTTTTTGCTGCCAAGGCTGAGCGTAAGTTTTTTCTGCCAAAAGCTTTTTAACAAACTCAGATCAAGCAGGGAGTAAGCGTCAATAAAGTTTTCTACGATGTTGTCGTTTCGGTCAAAGGCAATGTTGGGAAGCCGCCCCTGGTATTTGTAAAAGAGGTTGACGGAAAAGTCTGCGCGTGGAAAACGATAATTGAGACTGCCGGTTGCTTCCGGCGAATAACTAAAACGCTCAACGCTGGTATTTTCTGCCGACAATTGATTGTAGCGTCCAATCCAGGATACACCTACCTGGGCTTTCAGCCGCTCATTTTGCCAACTCACATTCAGCTTACTGCCCAAAGACTGGAAAACTCCTACATTCACATAGGAAAACAGCTGCTCATCGGCATTGACCAGACCAAGCGTAATCAGATTGTCGATGTCATTGTAAAATCCTGTGAGCTCAGCTTTCATCAAACTACGCCCGCTCACCTTCTGCCAGGCGACGCTGGCAGTGTAGTTGTCAGAAAATTCTGCTTGAAGGTTTTGATTCCCCCGGATGTTGTGATTGATGTCAACAAAGAAAAAATACAGCTCTTTCAACACTGGTGCCCTGAAGCCGCGGGCGTATGAGGCGCGAACTGAAAGCTGATTTGAGCCAACCCGCAAGCTGATCGAGGGCACCAGTGGTGAGGCAAAGTCTGTATTGTATGCGTAGCGGAGACCGGGACGGATTTTGAGCCAATTAACTGGCTGCCACTGAGCCGTGGCAAAGACGGCATAATCCCCCAGATCCTGTTCGATGTTTTCAATCCTTCTGCCGCGGGCGGTTTCATACCGCACATCATAGCCCAATTCAACCACCAGGCGCGTGCTATCAAACTGGTGAGACAAACTGGCCCGGCTCATCCAGGTAGTAAAAAGAGAGGTATCCTGTGCACCTTCGGTGGTAGAAGGTGTTTGTTCAAGTGTCGTCAGATCAGTGCGGAAGCTGTTTTTGTAGCGGAGATAATGATTAAATGCCGCGACAGCCTGGAGTTTGGTCTTTCTGCCCAGGTCCCCATTCAGAAAAACACTTTGGTCCAAACGGCGGGTATCGTACTGATCATCTACTGCTTCCTGCACGTACTGCGAACGCGGGAAGCCGCGGTTGGTAATTCGCTCGTCAAACAATTCACTTTTTATCCCTAGTCGCAATCTTTTGATCTGACGATGGTATTGAAGACGAGCAAAGTATTGTTCACGCGGCTTCCAGCTGTCAAAGCGGCTGGAATCAGCAAGCGGTTGTGAAAAATCTGGCAGGAAAGCATCCGTTTCTGACCAGCCATCAAAAAAGTTCCTGCCGCCTGAGAGCTGGAGCTGATGTTTGCCTTTGCGCCAGGCAAGGCGGGCGTTCTGATTGTAGTGCCCAATGTTCTCCTGATAGGCGGATGCCTGCAACTGGGTTCCCGTAGCGACCTGCTGGCGGGTGATCAGATTGATGGTTCCAGCCAGGGCATTGGTGCCATAATTCACACTGAGTGGTCCCTCCACAATCTCGATGCGTTCCACATCCTGTAAATTGATCTGGCTCAGGTCAAGGTTTCCGCCTTGCCGACCAATGACAGGCACGCCGTCAATCATGATGTTGACATTCTGCCCGGAAACGCCCTGCATGCTCACGCTGGCACCCAGAACATTGTCCTGCGAAATCCGCAGATTGAGTTCATTCCGCAGTGCATCGCCGAGGTTAACCGCCGCCAGCTGGTCGATTTTCTCCCGCGAGATCACCCGAATCTGATGCACGGATTGTTGTACGCTTGAGGCGCCGTGTTGTGCGGTGATGACAACCTCTTCCTCCGCAAACTCTCCGGTCTTTTCGGTTTGGGCAAAACTGATTCCTCCCCAAAACACCAACATCACGATCGATAAAATTCGACTAAGAAGATTCATTGGGTTCCCGGATAATTTGGTTGACTTCAATCATCAACCAGGCCTCAGACAACATTTCATACAATTGGCTCATTTCCCGATAACACAAGAGAATTTTCACCTGATCAGAAGGGGTAGAAAACATGATATTCTTATGATTCGGATAAGCCGCACACTTCTCCTTTTTCCGTTCCAACTCCTTCCCCAACTCATTCTGAAAAGCTTCAAAATCAGTTTGATGAAGGCTTAGCGCCGTGGTCTGGTAGGCGATGAAAATGGTCTCGCACTTTGGGCAGCGACTTACATAGCCCTGCGGGGTGCGATGCAGTACGTCAACTTGTTGGCACATGATTCGGTTGATTCTGAGATAACGTATTGTCCAATTCGACCTGGGCCATGATGTCCCGCCAGTCCGCCAATTCAGGAATCCCAGGCTTCCGTTTGCCGAAAAACTGGACGATTTGCTTGCCTTCTGCATTGAAGCATTCCAGGGCGGTCACCACCCCATCTTCGGTTGGCTTGCGCACTACCCAGCTCTGGGCAATGGCTGATTCATCTACATGCAAATTGAAGTCAGGGTCCATCACATTGAACCATTTATCATAGTCCAGCAGCTTTTTGACCGGACCACTGTGAATCTGGATCATGCCGCGGTTGCCAACAAAGACCATGATGGGCACGGCTTGTTCGGCAGCCAGATTGAGGGTTTGGCGCAAAGCCTGGTTACCAACTTTCACGGCATAGTTTCCTTCTGGCGCAGCTTCCAGGGCCTGAACCCGGCCGAGTTTATGCTTTTTGAGCAGTCCAAAAAAGTGGTGCGTATCCTTGAGGTCGATCCAGCTCTGCTGAAAAGCAGCAACATCAATTTCCTCAATGGGGGTTTCTGGTGCAGGGGGATCAAAAGCTTCAACCCTCTGGGTTTTGCCCTGATCTTCATGACGATATTTTTCCACCAAAGCATGATAGGCCGCCAGCTTGCTTTGGGGCGTCATGTAGATTTTATGGACCGCCTCACCATCTTTGGCAAAAAACTGTAAGCTAAAACGCGGTTTTTCTCTGACCATTTGCTGTACGGCAAATGCTGAATCCCAGGGTCCAAAAAAGATCCGCAGGTCAATGTCTTCTCCCACAAATAAGCCAACATGGGCATTGTCAAGTGAAGGATTGAGGTATACGCCCTTTCGCTCGTGGACCACTTCATCATTGCGACTCAGGGCCATCACTTTTCCCAGGCTTTCAACTTCAGACAAAATGTCTTTGAAGTCTGGTCTGAGGCGAAAGACATTTTGGCCACAATTCAGGGCCAGCAATTCGACTTCGCTCACCCCCAATTCCTGGGCGGCATTGCGGATGCGCAATTTGGGTTTCTCAGCTTTGAGCTGGTCCCAACGTTTTTGTAATACTTCAGCTTGTGTGTATTCCATCTCGTTTCGGAATATGATTTATGAATTGATATAGGAGAATTCGTTTTCCGTCGCCCCAAAATGAACCATGGGACAGGAGCGAAAGGGATGGGGACTGACCTGAACCGGCATCTCATAACAATCGCTGAGCAAGTCGCTGGTGCAGACTTCCACCGGACTGCCAAAGGCCTTTTTTTTCCCTGTCTTCAACAAAAGGATCTGGTCAGCAAATTGTGCGGCCAAATTGATGTCATGCAAAACGGCCAGAACTGCATGTCCCTTTTGTGCGAATGCTTTTGCCTGCTCAAGACAAAGATGCTGGTGCCGAATGTCCAGATTGTTCAGGGGTTCGTCCAGCAGCAACAGAAATGGTCCGTTA
>JBCBZF010000167.1:0-8778 GCA_039815525.1 Bacteroidota bacterium
AGACGTTGCCCGCAGTCTGTCGTATGACGGCTACCCATCAGATGCAATTCATGGCGATTTATCCCAGGTACAGCGGGATGAGGTGATGGACAAATTCCGGAGTAAGCAAATTAAACTTCTGGTAGCAACTGATGTAGCTGCCCGTGGGTTGGATGTCAATGAATTGACCCATGTGGTCAATTTTGAGCTGCCGGAAGTTTAATTTGCTTACTCCGGAATTTGTCCATCACCTCATCCCGCTGTACCTGGGATAAATCGCCATGAATTGCATCTGATGGGTAGCCGTCATACGACAGACTGCGGGCAACGTCTTTGGTGTCTCGTCGGGTACGGCAGAAGACGATGCCATAAAAATCCGGCCGCATGGCCACGATTCGACGCAGGGCTTCATAGCGATCCCGGGCATGCACCTGATAAAATTCGTGCGTTACGTTTTTGGAGCCGGAATTGCGGGTGCCAATGGAAATTTCACCCGGCTTATCCATGTATTTTTTGGTGATCCGCGAGATCGCCGGTGGCATGGTAGCCGAAAACAGCAAGGTCTGCTTCTCCGAAGGTGTCTCCGCCAGGATTTTATCGAGGTCTTTCTGGAAGCCCATATTGAGCATTTCGTCCGCCTCATCCATGACAACCCATTGAATCTCAGAGAGATTGAGGGCACCACGACCGATCAGATCAATCGCTCGCCCGGGAGTCGCGACCACAATCTGTACGCCCTTTTTGAGCGAGCGAATCTGGTGCCCAATGGGCGTTCCACCATAGACTGGCTCAATTTTCAGTTGAGAGACGTATTTGCTGTAAGACTCCAAATCCCGTGCGATCTGGATCGCCAGTTCGCGGGTTGGACAGAGAATCAGGCCCTGAGGGTGTCGATTGTCAGAATCGACTTGTTGGATCAGCGGCAGGCCAAAGGCCGCTGTCTTTCCAGTTCCGGTTTGCGCAAGGGCAATCAGGTCCTGGTCGGACCCGAGTATAGCAGGAATCGCCTGCTCCTGGATTTCGGTGGGCGATTCAAAGCCCAACTCTTCAATAGACCGCAAAATATCCGGATGCAGCCCGATCTCTTCAAATTTGGTCATATCACTACTTTCCCTTCCAAATCCCTGCCAAAATATGAGTGTGCTATTCTGTCCGGAGCATTTGAAAGCCTGAATGGTGCCGATTCGGCGGACAAAGGTACATTTTGTTTGGGAGGAAGCCTAAACGAAACTGCTTTTAGGTAGAACCGCTCCATCTACTCTGTGGAAAGACGGGATCAATCGGGGTCAGTAGAGACGGTCATACTTGCCGTCTCTACAATCGGAATCCATCTAAAGATGGGCTGTTTGTTCTTGAGCCACAAAGTGTTGTGGCTCTACGAAAACCGACAATTAAGAAGACGATTTGCAGTATTTTATTTCCGGACCCAACAGCTTTTGAAAAGTTGCTCTACGGTCGAATATCAATCGGCGTCCCGATCGGAACCAATTCAAATAATTCCTCCACTTCCTCATTGGTCACGGCAATACAGCCCATGGTCCAGTCCTGCCAGCGATGAAAGCGCCCAATCGCGCCCATGCCATTGCGCAGGCCGTGAATTTTGATCAAACCGCCGGGACTTTTGCCCAAACTTTCAGCATGTTTTCGATCTTCAGCCTGCGGATAAGAAACCCCCAGATTGCGGTGATAGCCGCTATTGGGATTTTTGTCATCAATGGTGTAGATCCCCTCCGGTGTCTTTTTGTCCCCTTCGTATTCTTTTTTGCCGACTGGTTCACGCCCCAGGGCAATGGTGTAGGTTTTCAGCAGTTCATCGCCGGAGAATACCTGCATTTTTCTTGCTGACTTCAGGACCACAATGGAAGTAATGGTTTTGTCCGGGTCCAGGGGCTGATGTGGACGGAAGTAGTAAATGGCGAGGCCAATCAAGCCTGTCGCAGTTAGTAGAAGAAGTGCCGCTTTCATTGTGTGATTTTCCCCCTTTTACGGAATGAATCGGAGATAGATGTTAAAAAGAGGATGTTTTGAAATAAAAAAATACCGAGATTAATAGCTTTCCTCACTACCAATGGACACATCACAAGCTTTTCAGGACATTGATCTTAGCGGATGCGAACGAGAGCCACTCGAATTTATCGGTATGATCCAGGCTTACGGGCATCTCATTGTAGCCGATGCTTCAGACCTTAAGGTCACTCATATCTCGGAACGACTCCCTCACTTTCTGGACAAGCCGAAGGAAGAAATCATTGGACATTCAGTACTCACCCTCTTCCCTCAAATAGTTTGGCAGCAGCATGAATCATTTATTGTCAGTTTAAAGCATCATGACACCGAATATCTGGGAGAATTTCGGACTGTTGGCGATAAGATTTTTGTCGAAATCAGCCTGAGAAACGATAATTCTCTGCTGGTATCAGATATGCTCAATCAGTTCATCACTGAGTGTCTTTCGGCTGAGTCCCCGGACGTACTTCTGGTAAAAACGGTGGGGGTTTTGAAAAAAGTCCTGAACTATGATCGGGTCATGATTTATCAGTTTGACCAGGCATGGAACGGAGAGGTGGTAGCTGAATCAAAAGAAGAAAAGCTGGAAAGCTGGCTGGGCCTACATTACCCTGCAAGCGATATCCCTGCCAAAGCACGGGAATTATATGCGAACATGTGGGGGCGTATGATTGTCAATACCGGCCTGAAGGCGCAAAAACTGATTCCTTCCGGAAAAGGTCTGGATTTGACCCCGGTTGTGATGCGGGCAGTCTCTCCGGTCCATATTCAGTATCTCAAAAATATGGGCGTGGCAGCGACCATGTCCATCCCCATCAAAGTCAAAGATCAATTGTGGGGCCTGCTGGTCTTTCATCACTATCTGGCAAAAGAGGTTGGGCATGAGGTGAGACAAGCGATTAGCATGATCGGTCAGATGGTTTCTGCGACTCTCTCATCTCAATTGGAAGCCAAAGCCGCCCTCGAAGTAAACGAGTTACAGACCATTCAGAATCAGATTTTTTCCCGCATGAGCGCCAATTGGCGCATGACTGAGGGACTGATCCAGGGACGGCCCAATGCACTGAATCTGGTCAATGCGCAGGGTTTTGTCATCGGACAAGCCGGAGTCGGATGGCAAGGCATTGGACGATATCCTGCTGAAGACCTGATCAATCAGATTGTTGCATGGCATCAGACCGAGACAGCTGATTTCTTTTGTATAGAATCATTCGAGCAGTTTTATCCTCTTTCTAAAGAAGACCAGAGTCTCTGCGCCGGAATCATGTTGGTCAAAGTCGAAGAGGACTATCTGATTTGGTTTCGCCCAGAACAGATTCATGAGGTAAAGTGGGGTGGGAAACCTGAAAAAATATTGGAAAAACGGAATAATGAGATGCGTCTGAGTCCCCGCCGGTCTTTTGATCAGTGGACCCAAATTGTCAAAGGCCAAAGCCTACCATGGACCAGAGCCGAGCAAGAGGTGGCTAGGAATCTGGCGGAAAATCTCCAAATTGTTCAGTTGAATGCGGAGCGCACACGCCTGATGCAGGAATTGCAACAGGCTTACCAGGATCTCGAAACCTTCAGCTACACCGCCTCACATGATCTTAGAGCGCCCGCCAGAATCATCAAAAGCTATGTTCAGGCGATGAGGGAAGATTTCGGGGAGAGTTGGGAAGATGACTTTACAGATATGATGCACAGCATAGAGGGCCAGGCGAGGCATATGCTGGACATCATAGATGGTCTCCTCATGCTGGCAAAGATTGGTCCATTGGATACCAATAACCAGTGGGTCAATACCCATCAGTTGGTTCAAAAAATTTTTCAAGAGCAGGAACATGCCCAGGAATTACAGGGACAGGTTCGGCTCGAACTGGAAGCATTGCCTTCCCTCTTCATTGACCCGCTTCTTGGACATCAGATGCTGGGCAATCTGATTTCCAATGCCATCAAATATTCAGCCTTTCGCCAGCCTGGTATCGTTCAGGTTAGCGGATCAGTGGATGGACATTCAATCCTATTGAACATCGCTGACAATGGTGTTGGAATTGCTTCTCATCTACAAGAAAGCATTTTCAAGCCTTTTTATCGGGTGAAAGAGATCGCAGAGGTTGATGGCCATGGGATCGGTCTGCCACTCGTCAAACGTATCATTGAAAAATACGACGGAACCATTCGAGTAGAATCCGTCCACAACCAAGGTAGTCGCTTTATTCTTTCTCTTCCGGCAAATCCTGCGTGAGGGAATCAATGTTGACAAAAACAATCACCACACCATTCTCTCTCCGAACGGAATCAGTCAGATAAGGCAAAATCCGAAGCAAATAGATCCGATCATCGGAGAGGCGAATCGTTTTTTGAAAAGCGTTCAGACTGCGCAGAACTTTTCTTGCTACATTGGCGATGTTGTCAATCCCAAGGTCCGTATTGAAATGCTCAAGCGGGCGACCAATGTCCTGCGGCATAAAATTGAACACAGCCTGTATGCCTGGGGTATATTTTCGGATACGAAGATCATTGTCCAGAAAGATGGTCCCAATGGCAATGCTGTTCAACAGATTGTCCATGTCATCGGCCAATTCTGTCATTTCATTGATTTTGCTTTCCAACTCTGAATTTACGGTGTGTAATTCTTCATTGACCGATTGAAGCTCCTCGTTGGTACTTTGTAGTTCTTCATTGGCCGCCATCAACTCCTCATTAGATGCCTGTAGCTCCTCATTCGAGGTTTCTAATTCTTCAATGGTGGTTTGAAGGGTTTCACGGGTATCTTCCAGTTGTTGCTCTAAAAACTTAACCCGCTCAGTATTTTCCCGACTAAGGATGGTAAAGTCGTCGCTTTTTTCCGCCACTGCCCTCTCCTCAAACGTCAGGAGAATGATTTCCTCCCCAAATGTTTTTTCCGCTATCACCTCTACCATCAAGTCTACCGCCCGTTCAGTTTCTTCCAATTGAAACCGAACCCCAGGATAACGTACTTTTTCACCTGATTTGATGGCTTTATGGACCGCTGTTCCAATTGGCACCCCTAATTCGGCTGGCACCATTTTTTGCAGATTCAAGCTCATACGATTTTCCGGTAGCCGGATCAGGCGATTGGCGCCACCGGTCAGCAGGATTACTTGAAATTGTCGGTCGATAAAAACTGCCATTGGACTGAATCGATCAACGATTTCTTGCCGGAGTTTATCAAAATCATGGGTTTTGAATTCTTCCAGACTGCTTACGTATGGTCGGCGGGAAGTATGATATTTTTCTCGCTCCGCCAGGTTCAAATTCCCCAAGACTTCAGGAATTACCAGACGGGATTCTACTTTACTCCGAAATACCTTCCAACGCTTATTAATCACCGAAAAGTAGCGATCCTGATCGTTCATTGATTCACTCGGTCCCAAAACCATGTAACCATTTTTGACCAGGGCAAACTGAAAAATCGAAATCACCCGTTTTTGCAGAGGAGCTTCCAGGTAAATCAGCAAGTTCCGGCAAGTGATCAGATCGACGCGGTTAAAAGGTGGATCAGCCAACACATTGTGGCGGGCAAATACGATATGGTTGCGCAGGTTCGGAGAGATCACATATTTCTTATCCTTCTGCACAAAATATTTTTCCAGAATTTTAGCGGGTACATCAATGGCAATGTTCACCGGGTATTCTCCTAAACCGGCAAAGTCAATCGCCTGTCCATCAATGTCTGTGGCAAAAATCTTGATTGGATTGGGGAGCTGGTGCTTTTCTTTATGCTCCATGAGCAGGATCATTAGAGAATATGCCTCTTCTCCAGTAGAACACCCGGCCACCCAGACTCGAATCACCTCTTCCGGCTCTTTCCCGTCAAATAATCCGGGAATGACAGTTTCCCGAATCACCTCATAGGCTTCCGTATCACGAAAAAACTGCGTTACCCCGATTAACAAATCTTGCTGAAGGGCCATCACTTCATCCGGATGCGATTGCAGGTGATGAAAGAACTGATCGAGGTCTGGAATCTTTTGGAGAACCCGCCTTCTTTCCAGGCGCCGGAAAAGGGTATTTTTTTTGTACTGACTAAAATCAATTCCGGTTAACTCCCGGATCAGGCCCAGAATCCCATTCAAGCTGCTTGCATTCAAGTCAATCATGCTTCCCTCAAGGCCTTTTTGTCTCTGTTGGAAGTCAACCAGAAACAGCAGACGTTCTGCGATTCGCGCCGGACTCAATACCTGATCGACCAGATTGGTGGAAATCGCACTGACCGGCATCCCATTAAACTTGGCCGTACCGGGCTCCTGTACCAATATGACACCTCCTTTTTCCTTGATGATTTTCAGTCCTCTGGTCCCATCGGTTCCAGTACCGGATAGGATCACACCAATGGCTTGCTCTCCCTGATCTTCTCCCAGGGCCTGGAAAAACAAATCGATGGGAAAGTGAATATTTTGCGTGTCATCTCTTTTCACCAAATACAAACAGCCTTCTCTAATGGACAGATCGTTTTTCGCAGACATCACATAAATGGTGTTTGCTTCTATCTGGACACCGTCCTTGATCTGGAAGACATTCATCCGGGTCCGTTTGGACAGTAGTTCCACCATCAGACTTTTGTAATCTGGAGACAGATGCTGCACCACTACATATGCCAGGTGGGAACTGGGCGGCAAATGGTCAAAGAGATCCTGCAGTGCTTCTAGCCCACCAGCCGAAGCACCGATCCCTACAATAAACAGAGGTTTTGAAGCAGAAGGCTTCTCAGAGGCGGGTTTGGTCGCCATAATGATCAGAAGTCAGGACTGGAGGCGTATGAAAGATGATTTGAAACAAATATTTCGAAAAACGTGGAAAATTCCGAATTTGTAGCGTAAGAATCCGGGACAAAAATCAAATTTCACCCTGTATACAGGACACCATTGCATCGAGAAAGCCAACATATTCGTGTGCTCATATTGGAGGATTCCCATGAAGATGCCTTCCTCCTTCAACGCAAACTCACCCAAATGCCACAGGCATTTCTGTGTCATATTGCCTCATCAGAGAAGACATTCCATGAAAAGCTGATTGAAGCAAAGCCAGGTCTGGTTTTGGCTGACTATGAGGTACCAGGCTTCAGCGGCTTATTTGCACTGGAAATGACCAAAAGTATTTATCCAGATGTACCCTTCGTATTTGTCACTGGCAAAATCGGCGAAGAATTGGCTGCGGAGACGGTTTTAAATGGAGCGTCTGCCTTTCTCCTGAAAGATAATTTAAACCGTTTGGAGACAGTATTGGCTCCGATCCTCGGTCCCAAAGAATCCCCAGTCAATCCCTCCAATTCTACAAGCGGATTCCCTCTGCGTATCCAGAATCAGATTCAGAGAAATACTGAACTCCTGAACAAAGTCCGCAATTTCCTGGCAGAAAGCTCCATCAATGATTTGTTAAAGGAAGAAGTAGACCAACATCTGGCGGATCAGTCCGACTCACAGAATTTATGAAGGATTTCTCTGATTGCCCGATTCCAGATTTTTCATGATGTAAGAAGTCTGGGAAAAGGTGTTCAGGCTTTCTGATGCTTTCCCCTATTTTGCTTAAAACCTGACATGAATCTGTCAAGCTCAATCGAATAGGCAAAAGCTAGTTCGAACGACAGTCTGATGTCTCTGTACTACTAAAAGAAGCCCTTTATCACCCTGGCGCTACATGGAAAAAACCAGAGCAGCCGACATTCTGGCCACGTCTCCTTCTCAAGCAGTTCAACCTGATTATGTTGTCGCAGTCGGCGCATCGGCCGGTGGCCTGGAAGCGCTCATTGAGATGTTTAAACACATCCCTGCGGACTGTCAGTTCACCTTCCTGGTGATGCAGCATTATCCGGCAGATCAGGAGAGTCATATCGTAGAAATTCTGAAAAGAGAAACTGGTTTGGAAACCTCTTTTGCACAGGAAGGGCAGCAGCTTATCTATGGACAAATCTACATTGCACCTGCCGGTCAGGAGATGCGGCTGATTGACGGAAAACTTCATTTACGCCAACCGGAGATACAAAAGCATTTTCATTATCCAATTGATTCTCTGTTCCAATCAGTCGGTGAAGCCTGCAATGAAAACTCTGTCGGGATCATTTTGTCTGGAACCGGATCAGATGGTTCACGCGGCTTGAAGGTCATCAAAGAGCGGGGCGGTTTGGTGATCATTCAGGACCCGGATAGCGCCAGGTTCGATGGCATGCCACGGGCTGCGATGGCTGGTAGTCAGGCAGATTTTTTGATCCGGCCTGATCAAATCTCTCAGCGTTTGATGGTCTATTTCTACATCCGGATGCGGGCCTTTGAAGACCAGGATGCGCAGGATCTGAATGAAGACATCTTTGTTCAGGTCATTGAACGTCTGGGGAAAGAGACTGGAATTGACTATGCTCAATACAAACAGGCTCCACTGCGTCGACGGATTTATCGCCGGATGAAAGTCCATCAGTGCGACAACTTATTTAAGTATCTCAATCTTCTGTATCAGGACCCAAATGAACTGGATCTGCTCAATAAAGAGATTCTGATATCCGTCAGTCAGTTTTTCAGAGAGCCAGATGCCTGGCATGAATTGGAGCAACACATCATTCCCAATATTTTTGCAGAAGCCGTCAATCAGGAAGTCAGAATTTGGGTGCCAGGCTGTGCCAGTGGAGAAGAGGTTTATACCCTGGCAATTCTCTTGTCAGAACACGCAGCTGCCCTTGACAAAAATTTTTCCATCAAGATATTTGCAACTGGTGTAAATACTGATGCACTGGCCATCGCCGGCCGGGGTATTTATCCCAACAATATTCTGAAAGATGTACCGGCAAAATATCTG
>JBCBZF010001022.1:0-2627 GCA_039815525.1 Bacteroidota bacterium
AAAAAGCAGTTTTACCGGGAAATCACCGAGGAAGACATCATCCGTTTGACGGAAATCAAGATCAAACGAATTTCCAAATTTGACTCTTTCAAGGCGGATGAACTGCTGAAAAAACTGGAAGATGAAATTACAGAGACCGAGCATCATCTCGCCAATCTGACCGAATATGCCATTGACTATTATCAGGGACTGCTGGATAAGTATGGCAAAAGCAAAGAGCGAAAAGCTGAATTGACCAGCTTCGATACCATCAAGGTTCGACAGGTGGCCGTTGCCAACGAAAAACTCTACGTCAATCGCACAGAAGGTTTTGTCGGCTACGGTCTGAAGAAAGATGAGTTTGTCAAAGAGTGTTCAGATCTCGATGATGTGATTGTGTTCATGGCCAATGGCAAATACATGGTCTCACGGGTGCAGGACAAAGCCTTTTTTGGGAAAGACATTCTGCACGTAGATGTCTGGAAAAAAGGTGATGAACGAAAAATTTACCATGCTGTCTATCGCGATCCGGCCGCGGGTAAGAACTTTATCAAGCGATTTGCGGTAACGGCGATTACCCGAGACCGGGAATATGACATCACCAAGGGTTCCAAAGGCTCTAAACTGCTGTATTTCAACGCCCACGCCAACAGTGAGTCAGAAGTGATTTCGGTCTTTTTAACCCAGAACTGCCGGGCCAAGAAAAAAGAGTTTGACTTCGATTTTGGCGATCTCGCCATCAAAGGACGCGCCTCTCAGGGCAATGTGTTGACCAAGTATCCTGTCCGGAAAGTCGTTCAGAAATCCATCGGTTCTTCCACCTTAGGCGGCCGAAAAATCTGGTATGATGAAACGGTCGGTCGTCTCAATGTAGATGATCGCGGGCAATTTCTGGGTGAGTTTGATACCGAAGACCTCATCATGGTGATCCACAAAGATGGTTCCTATGAATTGACCGACTTTGAACTCACCAATCGATATGATCCGGCGAAAGTGGTCTTACTCGATAAATTTGATCCGAAAAAGGTGATCAGTGCGGTTCATTATGAGGGGAAATCCAAAGATTATTACGTCAAGCGATTCTGCATAGAAACTTCCACCGTCGGGAAGACCTTTTCATTCATCAGTGATCAGCCCGGTTCCAAATTGATCATGGCCTCTACCCGCGCAAACCCCTGGATCAGCTATAAAGTAACCCTCCAGGGAAGGACCAAAGAAGAATTGGAACAGAATCTGGCCGAATTCATAGATGTGAAAGGCTGGAAAGCCCTGGGCAATAAATTGGACCGCCGAAAAGTCAGTGCCGTCAAAGAATTGGCCAAAGAAGAACCTGAAACCCCTGCAGAAAACCTGCAAACCGGGGATTCTGTGGAATGGAGCGGTGATGATTTGAAAGACAATGGTCAGGGAAAGTTGTTTGGTTCCTAAAGAAAGCAGATTGATTAGGGGGGAATTTGTCGGTACATTTGTCATTGGGTTATATAGAAATGACAAAAATGAAATCCTTTGATCTGCGCAGCACCATTGTGCTGTCTCTCATGTTGTGCATGGCCATCTGCTTTTCTGCTTGCCAGAAAGAAGCCCCCAAATCAGACATCAGTGCGCTCGAAACACAATACCGCGAGATGACCTCCGGTAACATAGAAGGCACCAATCCCCAGCAAATACGGGAAGTCATGGTCAAACTAGCGGCTGCATATGAAGGCAAGGCTGCTGGCAGCGCTGACGAAGCGGAAGCGGCTACTTATCTGTTCAAGGCGGCAGAAATGTATGAAAATAGCCCTGCAGACATCAGCAAAGCCCTTGGGCTGTTTGATCAGATCATTGACAAACATCCAAATCATAAACGCGCTGCTGATGCGTTGTTCAAGAAAGGTTTTGTGTTCAACAATGTTCTCAAAGATACAGCCCGGGCACGGGGTGCTTATGAAGCCTTTATTGCGCAATATCCTGACCACGACATGGTAGAGGATGCCAAAATTGAAGTAGAAAACCTTGGGTTAAGTGCTCAGGAGCTTTTAGAAAAAATTCAAAAACGTGCCCAGGAAGCTGTAGAACAAAACTCTGGCAGCTGATTGGTATGAAGCGAAAGCATTACATTTTGTTGGGTTTGATCGGAGTCTTTGCCGTGCTGTTTGGCTGTGACCAGCAAGCTCCTTTTGATCCGGCCCCGGAAAAAGGCCGGGCACCCGTCCATTTTCTCAACCTGAACGACAACTTCGGGCCGGTGGATGTGCAGGTAAATGGCTCCGGTTCGGTTCGCACAGTTGCGACCAGACTTGACTTTGAAGAAGGTTGGCAACAAAATGGCTATGCTTCTCTGCTGGTTGAACTGCCAGATACTGCTTATGAGACCGATTCACTCTTCGTCGAGGTCCTGAGCCATGATGACCAATTGCAGATTGAGCCAGAGAAAGCACTGGATGCCGTGGCCAATTTGCCCCTTTCATTTTATCTGATTGACAGTTTTGGGACGCCCATCATCATTGAGGCAGAAGGTTCTAATGAAGCACCTGCAGGCAATTTCTCCATGATACGCTTTATGAATCTTAGTCCCAATATCCTAACAGTCAGATTAGAAGCGACTGGTGATTCACTGGCATTTGAGAATTATAATTTCCTGCTTTTTTCGAGATTTGAACCGATAG
>JBCBZF010001211.1:0-1975 GCA_039815525.1 Bacteroidota bacterium
ACGTTGTCTTTGTAAGCCGAAACGATGTCGTTGGGATGTTCCTTCGAAGTCCGCTTGATCATCTGGAACAAGGACGCATCCTGCGCTTTTCCATCGATCACAAACGTCCCGTTGAAAATCTTATGGCGGCAGTGTTCGCTGTTGACCTGGGAAAAACCAAAGACCTCCGAATCGGTCAACGGACGGCCCAATTTCGACGCTAGGGATTCCAGGTATGCGATTTCCTCCTGACTCAAGGCCAGTCCTTCCTGTTGGTTATAAGCGGCGATGTCCTCAATCGCTTCGATGGGGGCAGGCTGGATGGCAATGTGAAACATCTCCTGATCCAACTGCGCATACCGCTGAAACAGCATCGGATCAAAGGCATCCTGCTCAGTCGCTGCCTGAAAGCGCTCAATCCGCACAATCCCAGGAATCGCCATGTTTTGGGTGATCTCCACCGCATTGGTACTCCAAGGCGTGATCATCGCCGCCCGTGGACCAATGAACGGCCCCAAGAGGACCGTTTCTGTCAATTGTGGCTGATGACCAAAAAGCCAACTCAGCTTGTCCAGGTCAGCTTGTGCGAGTTCGCGCTGGACTTCTAGGGCGAAGACCTGCGTCTGGGAAGAACCAAAAAAGAGGATCATTGTGCGGATGTTTTCCAATCAAAGGACAAAGGTCGCAGATTTTCGGTCTTCCAGCAACTCAGATGGGAGGAGAAAAATGGCTATCTCCAATCCGCCAATTCTTGTAGAGGCAAATTTTTACATTTTGCGGTTTTACATTTTTCATTTTACGGTTCTGAGATACTTCTTTCAGTGGATAAAATCCCCTTCATCATTCCTTCTTGCCACCTCCTTGATCTCTGATGATGAACCCTGTTCTTTGATCACCGTTCTTCCCACCTCCTCCTTCGTTCCGCCTTCGACAAAAAGGGAAATTCCCGAAACACCGCCAGTCCTTCTTCCTCCAGCATCGGGCCGACCACCTCGATAGATTTGCCTCCGACATGGATCAATTCTGAAGCCGAAGGCTTGGCTTTTCCGCCACTGAATTGCTGGAGACTGACCTGCGAAACCGAGAACACCACCCGGCTGATTTTGGCCCAATGAATCGCTCCACTGCACATCACACAGGGTTCCGTACTGCTGTAAAGGGTATGGTTTTTGAGAGAAATCTGCGTAGTTTTACGACAGTACTCGCTGATGAGGATCAATTCCGCGTGGGCCGTAGGATCAGCATACCGAACTGATTGATCTCCTGTTTCTGCAACGATCTCCCCATCCAGCACCAGTACTGCCCCAAACGGGTCAAGGCCAAGTTGTGCATGCTCGCGCGCCAAGGCAATGGCCCGCCGCAGAAAACCGAAATCCCTGGATTTCATCATCGCGTTTTTTGTTGGCAGTCTAACGAATCATTTCCCGTAGCACTCGCTTCCTCATTTGGCGCCGCATCTGTCTGAATCATTGGGCAATTTGCGCCTCTCTGCTTGATTTGCGAAATTATGGCACCATCTCGTTTGATTCGTCTCACTTCAGTTTGTTGGATGCGCTTGTGGAAGTGGGCGATCCTCCATCCCTGCAAGGCGGCAGGTCTGGAGTCGGGTGATCCGGCCTCGCTATGCGCACCAGCCTTCCCTCAACTGGTTTGGTTGATTGCCCGGGATTCTTATCATGTAGGTGCCAGTGGCCTGATATACGGAATCGCTGCTTTTTTGATTTCAATCGGGTTTTTTAGGAAAGATATGAAGTCCATCATCATATCCATCATTACCATCGTGTCATACGGCGGGATGGTCTATGGACTATTTCCTGTGGATGCAGGAGTGAGCTTTGAAGGTCACCTGATGGGTGCCGTAGTTGGGCTGTTTTGTGCTTATTTGTTCAAAGACAAAAAGCCAACCGATCCAGAGACATAGTCTTTTTCAAGTTGCGGCAAACTTTCGCATTGAAACACTTGTTGTTTGAGCATATAAGTATTCGTTGATTAGTTG
>JBCBZF010000567.1:0-4797 GCA_039815525.1 Bacteroidota bacterium
CCAATTGGCCACGTTCAGATCTCCGCGGCTGGAAAAATCATTTTCACCCAGATAGCGGGTATCCGTTTGGGTAATCCGCAGAATCGGGCTGATAGAAAACTTATTGCTTCGGAAGAGGGCAAAGCCAGCGGGATTGAGGGTTCCGGCACTCATATCGGCTCCCGCAGCAGAAAAAGCCCCTCCCATACCAAGTGCACGGGCCGTACCAGTGAGTGTACTTTGGGAGTGTCTCAGGGCATCCGATTCATTTTGGGCAAAAGTCATTGCAGCGCCAATCAGGCAGGCAATGAACAGAAAATATCGTTTCATCAGGTCAAATTGATTGCTTGTCGTAAAGATAAAAATAACAAAAAGGGCGGGTTTGTACCCGCCCTGATGAATATCCGTGTATGTTTTCTGAACTATCGTTTGCGGCCGCCACTGCTACGGGTAGCGCTGGAACGGCTGCTTGAGCGAGAACCGCCTGACACACTGCCACTGCTTCGACGAGAAGGACTGACAGAACGGGAGGGGCTGCTGCTACGTGGTGAGTAGCTTGGTCGAGAAGAGTTACTGCGACGACTAGGCGTGCTGTAATTCCGACGGCTTGGGCTCACACTGCGACCGCTGCTACGACTTGGGCGACTGGAAGAACCAGGACGCGTGTAGGTAGAACGGCTGCTACGGGATGGCCGTGTCGTGGCCGTACGATTACGGCGCGAAGGCGTACCAAAAGTTCCCGGCTGGTTATTTCTGCGGCTTGAGTTTACACTGCGACCAGATGTGGCGGTACGGCTCCGGGGTGTGAAATATTCACTTCCACTGCTGCGAGGGGCAGAGGTCGCGCTACGGGCAGAGCTACCGGCAACTGGTGTACGCGCACTGTTGCGGGTTGAGGTGGCAGCTGGACGCGAAAAGCCAGTCTGAGAATTAACATTCTGACCGCTGTTACGACGGCGGGTTGCGTACTGCTGATTGTTCTGCGCTCTGCGCCAGTTTCTGGAAGAAACGAATCCGGTTGGTGGGCACCAGTATGCACCGCCACCGCCAAAGCCGCCAACAAATGGCGATCCGAATCCACCACCCCAACCAAAGCCAGAGCCACCCCAACCAAAGCCGGCACCATATCCATAATAGGCATTCACCCATGGATTATAGTAGTTGAAGCTGCCCCAGGAATTCCAACGATTCCACTGGTTAAAGCCCCATGGACTGGCAAAGCTGTTGACGTATGGACTACCGCCCCATCCCCAAACACTTCCGAAACGTGGTCGGTTCCAGTCGTACCAACCATTGTTGTTCCAACTGTTCCAGGCGGGAGAGCCGATTACATAGTATAGATCATTGGAGTAATATGGATCATAATATCTCCAGGAGTTGACATTAGGCTGATTAAAGCGGCGCATGCGACGGGAAAAGTAAAAGTCGTCCTCGTCGTAAAACGCATCATTGTAGCTGTCTACCTCTTGACGGCGGTACACCCGCGTGCCTTCTTCCGCATAGTCTTCTTCGTAGGTGTCGACTTCTTCCAGGACAATCACCTCTGTTTCATCGGTGCTGGAATAATACAAGTCGTCGTACTCCTGAGAGGAGGCATACCTCGGGCCGGAGCAGGCAGACAAGCCAACTGCGACCAGGGCGATCATGATGAGGGATATTCTGTTCATATTCTATCTGTGAATTCTGTTGAAATATGCTGTTAATATACGTTTTTTTGATGCGATGAACCGGAAAAGGTCATTAGCATTCTTGGCTCACACGATAATATACGCATTTTTCACCCTGAAAATAAGCGGTTTTGAGCAGGCGTGTTGCATTTTCCAACAAGCGTGTTAGCGTTCCACAATGATTTTGCGATATAAGGCGTTTTCACCCTTTCCAACCCGTAGGAGACACATTCCATTGGCAAGCTCTTGCATTGGCAAGTAGAGCGCCCGGGAAGCTTGATAGCCACTTTTTATGACTTTTCCCTCCATCGATAACAAGGCCCAGCTTCCGATATATTCATGCTCCACCTGGATCATCAAACGATCACTGACCGGGTTGGGATAAACTGTCAGGGTGTGCGTCAGGCTGGGATCCAAACTGGTTGGGACAACAGAAAAGTCCACGCTTTTTTGCGCCATGCCGCAGGCATTCCAAACTGTGAGTTGGATGGTAAAATCATTGCCAAACTGGAAAGTATGATCAGGAGCCGGCCGATTGCTGATTCGACCATCCCCAAAGTCCCATTGGTAGCGTTCTCCATATTGGCTCTGATTGGTCAGCTGAATCCAGTTTTGCTGTGGAAAGCCATTGCTCACCTGAAAATCCACCACTGGCAGATTCCCGCCAATCAGATTACCCGTCGCAGTGAGGTTGACATAAACGGTATCAAATACATCCATGATGCTACCACAATCAAGCGTGGAGCGTGCACCAATGATGAGGCGAATGGTCTGCCCGTCATAATTGTTGCAAGTTGGCTGCCAACATACTTGTCCATTGGCGGGATTGGCGGGTGAACCGGCTGTCAGACTCGCCTCAGAAGGGAAGTTGAGGGGATACAACTCTATGGCAGCAACATCAAGGGGGTTCGCCGTTGCAGATACTGGAAAGCAAATACTGTCTTTATCAGAGAGATAAATGGTGTCATTGGAATGCGTCAAAGCTGACAGATCTGACGTCAGATTGATGTTGTCGGCAGTCGCAGTACAATTGACCACAAAGATCTGCATGTCCCGGCGGTATTCTCCCAAAAGTTGACCATTGCGATATTCTTTTACCCCAACGCACACCACAAAATTTCCTGTTTGCGTGGGCCTGGCAGTTAATATCCCCGTATGAGAATCCAGCTGTAGCATGCCACTGCCAAAAGGATTGGTATAATCGTAACCGTTGCCAAACAAAACCTGGTTATAGGGAGGCGGGCCCATCAGATTCGTTAGCGGATCTACGATTGGCTGGTTCCCCCCAAAATTTGGATTTCCAGCCCCCAGTCCCTGAAAATTGATTCCCGTAAAAGGATCACAGAGCTCGAAGACCAATGAATCTCCATCGGCATCAACTGCGCCATGATCCATGAGAAACCATTCATTTCTACAGGCAAAGGTCGGGGGAAGTTCTTTAAACTCCGGTAAGGTATTGCAGCCCAGCGTACCAGGATCAGGGATGTGGACGCTGAAGGTAATGCCTTCGTTCAAAGGCTGCATCAGATTGGTAATGTTTTGGTTGCGGCAACAGCGTGTCCAGCCAACATCGTACCCACCGGCAAGCGGAGGCAATTGAACCGTGGTGAGATACTCGCCTTTCTCTACGCATAACGGCGGCAGGCTATTCAAACAATTCGCAATCGAAGCGGGAATGATGTTTGGAGTGAAAGGAGGAACCGAGACCGATTGCGTCAGTACCACATTGCCAGTCGCTGATTCAAAGAAAAAGAGCGTCAGGTTTGGATCATAGGGGGCCTGACCGCCCAGGCAGTCCCGATAGAGGGTCAAATTGATCTCAAAGGTATTGGTGCTGCTATTGGTGCAACGATAATAGATTTCACCTCCCACGATATGGGTACCAAAGGAAGAATTTGCACAACAGAGAATCAGGCTGAGGAGAAAAAAAACGTGTTTCATGATGATAATGAGTGTGTTACAAAAGTTGGTTTGCTACTCATTATAACATTTCGACCTACATTCCCCCTACTCAAAGAAGAAAGTCGACAATTTTGTTTTCCTCTCTCCTGACGGTATTTTTGCGCTCCGATCTGTTAGAATCCAATAGAAAACATGGCCAAAGGGAATAAACTGACCAAAAGAAGCGAAAATTACGCCGACTGGTACAATGAGTTGGTGCGCAAGGCTGATCTGGCTGAAAACTCCGAAGTGCGTGGTTGCATGGTGATCAAACCATACGGCTATGCGATCTGGGAGCGTATGCAGCGGATCCTGGATGATATGTTCAAAGAAACCGGACACGTCAACGCCTATTTTCCGCTTTTCATCCCCAAAAGCTTTCTGAGCAAAGAAGCCGATCATGTCGAAGGCTTTGCCAAGGAATGCGCTGTCGTAACCCATTACCGTCTCAAAAATGATCCGGATGGAAAAGGCGTGATCGTGGACCCGGAGGCCAAACTGGAAGAAGAGCTGATCGTCCGCCCCACGTCTGAGACAATCATTTGGAGTACCTATCGCAACTGGATTCAGTCCTATCGCGACCTGCCTCTATTGATCAATCAGTGGGCCAATGTGGTGCGCTGGGAACTCCGGACCCGCATGTTTCTACGCACAGCGGAATTCCTCTGGCAGGAAGGCCATACGGCGCACGCCACCCGTGAAGAAGCGGAGGCAGAAACCTTACAGATGCTCAATGTATACGGTGATTTTGCCGAACAGACTCTGGGTATTCCGGTGATTCGGGGCGTCAAAACGGAAAGTGAGCGTTTTGCGGGTGCGCTTGATACCTTTACCATTGAAGCCCTGATGCAGGATGGCAAAGCTTTGCAGGCTGGCACGTCGCACTTTTTGGGACAAAACTTTGCCAAGGCGTTTGATGTCAAGTTTGCGAACAAAGATAACAAAGAAGAATATGTCTGGGCCACTTCATGGGGCGTTTCCACGCGCTTGATGGGTGCGCTCATCATGACCCATTCAGATGATAATGGGTTGATTCTGCCACCCGTTCTGGCACCTATCCAGGTGGTTTTTGTTCCTATTTATCGCAATGACGAACAGAAAGAAGCGGTGGTGGGTCGCTGTAATGAGCTGGCTGCTGCGCTAAAAGCACTTGACATTCGGGTAAAAGTAGATGATGACGATACCAAAAAACCCGGCTGGAAATTCGCAG
>JBCBZF010000508.1:0-5170 GCA_039815525.1 Bacteroidota bacterium
AGCTTGTGTAAGTAATCCTGGTATTTTTGTGGGACCTGGCATGCATTCAAGCCAAAAAACCAACAGATGTAGTGAAAATTGTCTACCTCTGAAGCAATGTGCAAGCCTTCGTGGCTCAGCTTACGTTTGGCAATAATCGGATCAATCGATAAAAAATCCAGCCCTTTCCATTGCAGACGATGCAGGAGATCAAGCTCTAAATATTGCCCCCCTTGAAGAAATAGCTGCACAAAAGCCCCATACCTGGTTTCCCGCCATTGCATGTCTCCTGAGAGTTGGTCCAGTAAAGCTCTCCATTTTGGTAGATCTGCCGGTCGAATTACAATGTCAAGATCAGATCCTTCCGGAAAGTCCTCAATGCGATTGTGCATCCATTTCAGGATCGCATATTGCCAGTCCCGGGCAACTCTTCCAATGTGTTGGAGTACCTGCTGTCGACTTGTCAGCGAATGTGTGATAGATGGGTCAAGGTGCATGATGAAGGTGTTGAAGAGCCTGATCCCACATTTCGAGCAACCAGTGAACCTGGGCATGAACGGTGGGTTCATCCATATAAATGCGCAAATAGTAACTACAATTGACCAGTAGGTACAGTTGGTGGTAAAAACTGGCAGGCTGGGGCAGGCTGTACATCAAGCCCTGGATACCCGGCGAAGCCAATGCATCTTTGATATTGCGTGCGACCCTTTTGTAACTGGATCTCAGCAGCAGGACATTGGTTTGGTAGATAAAGTGAAACAGGTCAAAAAGGGCCGGATATGATGGATTGGCCAGTTCCCAGTCGTATACAGCCACGCGATTGGGAAAGACAAGGCAATTCCATGAAGTGAAGTCTCCATGTGCCAGGCTGACACCAATCCAGTCTTGTAGCATCAGGTTGTCGTAAATAAAGCGCAGGCCAGAATGGATTCTTTTAATTTGAGCTACACCTAAGCTGGTATCTTGTACCACATATGTACTGATGCGTTGAAGATCCCTTTCGATCCGCTGACACTCAGGCCAGACCCGAATCTGCTGCCTTTTTGCTGTGAGGGCGCCTAACTCTGAAATTGCACTGAGATGCTGAGATTGTAACATGGGAACTTCCCGTGCACCAGATTGGCGAAGATTGCTGATCTGTAAGGCTTCCAGGTTGGGGAGGAAAACAGCATTTGATATGCTCAAATATCGGAGATTGTGCTGCTGTAAGCCTTGCAGAATGTCAAATTCATGTTGGAGATTACTGGCGGATTTCGGTGTATGTGGGACCTTGAGAAAATATCGAGGACTACCTTTTTGGTGGATACTCACCACACTTTTACGGTTTTCACCAGGCGTTCCGGTGAAAATCGCATATCCGTCAGCCTCTAATTTATTGATCTCGAATAATAGTGGCGAATGAAAGTCCTCAGGTAGCCAAAATTGTCCGGACCAAAGCCTTTTTTTCTGTCCCAATTTGTAGCTTACCCTGCTAAGCATCTTGTAGATCTGGGCTTTGAGGTGGGCTGAATTGTACAAAGAGAGATGTAATGGGCGCTTTTGCCCAGCCGGGAAAATCCATCGGATGCTGCCATCCGGATTATTGATGTATCCTAATGGGTATCCTTGCTGCTGATGGACATCCCACTCAGCCCTAAAAATGGTCTGAAGTAGATCCGTTTTTTGCTGTAGGTCTGCGTACATAAAAAAAGTAATTTTTTGGGGCCGTTTTTTGATCGGTGGTGTCGAGCATAAACAACATGACCAGAAACAGCCAGTACATGATGCCGTAGTTGGCATCCCCAAATATTCCAAACTCAGTGAATGAATTGATCAAAACGCCGATCAGGATGCCGATCCCGAGATGAAACTTTTCCCGGTCTCTTTCCCGGGCAAATCCCCTGAAAGTGAGCATAACCTGCATGCCACAAGTAATGGCCCCCAGTATGCCCAGGTTCAATAGCAATTGCATAAATGTATTGTGCGTCATGGCGCCGGGGAATGCATGGATACTGGGAAACCGCAGGTGGTAATGAATACGCATGAACCCAAATCCATAAATGGGACGCTCTGGAAATCCATAGGTGAGCAAATCCTTCCAGAATGGCAGACGACCGGTCATACTGGCGACTTCTCCTACATCCCCATCCTTGACAAAGACGGTGGTGAATATAATGGGGGCGACTAAGGCCCCGGCCCCCATCGTTGACAGAATCAACTGCGGCTTACCAGATACCATGACGAAGTAGACTGTTACCAGAAAAAAACTAACCAGGGAGGAACGAGACTGGGTGAGCAAAAGCGCCACGACCATGATGATCCAGGCAAGAATATGCCAAAAACTCATGCCCCTGATGCGCATGTGGGCATACAGACAGCCACATCCAACGACACATAGCATCCCCAGTTCATTGGGGTTGATCACCCAACCCCCGAGGCGCTGGACTTCACCACCGTGGGTCCCGCGAAAAAACATGTCAGGGTTAAAAATCGCACCTAGTAGAAAGTAGAAGCATACCAGACTAATGGATACCCAGTTGATGTGCCCAAAGTGTAAGGGTCTGGTGAAGCGCTGCTGATGGCGGAAAACCAAATATGCCTGCCAGTAAAAAAGGACAAAAAATACACACTCAAAATCCATTGCGAGTTGGAGCATGGACCAGCCACTGTCAGTTGACCACATGACCGAAGCGATACCGAGGAAGAGGTAATTGAGATAAAAGAGGAATGCCAGTATGTTGCGGTAGGCAAACTTGGTAGGGAAAGGGCTGTTTTGCTGCATCCTGATGACCATCAGAAAGCTGATGCCAGTGAGCAATGAGCGCAAACCAGTTTTGAAAATCCGGGTGATGGCCGGACTCTCGGAGACCATGAAATAGGAATTGATCCGTAGAAACATGATCACAATGAATAGGATTACCAAACCCTGTCCCGTCTTCTCTATGGCCTTTTCACTCATATATTTCCTCATACAAGGTGACCAGTTCCTGCGCCACCCTGGCCCAATTAAATTGCTGTAGAATCAGCTGTCTTGCGGCTTCCCCCATTGCTTTGCTTCGACCCTCCAGCCAGGCATGTTCTGCGGCCAGCATACTGCTGGCAATGGCTTCGGGACTAAGTGGATCAATGAGCCAACCTGCCTGATGATCGGCAAATAGTTCGCCGAGGTTGGTCGCCTGGGTCAGTAAGCAAGGCAAGCCCAGGCCGCCTGCTTCCAGGACGCCGGTAGGGAGGCCTTCACTGCGTGAAGGATGAATAAAGAGGTCGCTGTTGCCCAATAGATTGAGCTTTTCCTCACCGAACTTACTTCCCCAAAATGACACGCGGTCATGAAGATCTAAAGCAGTCGCTTGTTCTTCCAACGTCTGTCGGTCAGCACCATCACCGATTAACCAAAGGTGGCCTCTTCCACCGGCTGCCTGATATTGTTTCATGGCGTCAATCACCAGGTCCAGGGCTTTATAATGCTGATCTAAGCGACCACAAAAACTGAAAATTGGTACATCCGGCCGTGTTAGAGGCAAAATTTCATAGGCCAACTCTGAAAGATTTTGCCCATTGGGAATCAAAACTTTTCGTTGGGGGATGACCCATTCTTCGAGATGTTCATATTGATTCTTACCCAAAAGCTGAATCACTGAGGCTCCTGCTAACAGCCTTTTTTCAAAAAGCTGGAAGTACAGCCTCTTCTTCCAACCACTTTTTTTCAGTGCCCCCGGACTCATGGCGCCATGCGGACAAAAAACATAGGGAATGTTGTTCTGGCGAAGGGTCCATCCAATGGGAGCCCAGGCAGGAATGAACCCTCCGTGAAGATGAAAGATCGTTTTGTTGCCTTTCTCCGCACCGATGGCTGCTTTCAGGGCAGAATCAATGCGAAATCTGCCACCGGCTCTGAACAATCGGAGGGTATATGGCCGGGGATCCACTGCGGCTTCCGGGCTGGAAGTGATGCCCCAGACTTCTGCCTTTCGGTCAACAGCTGATTGATGAATAGCGAGATTGTGGACCACTTTGTTGATCCCATTCATCCGGTTCATCCGGGCTTTGCCAAGGATAAGATGTATAACCTTCACCTATGCAAAATGCACTTGGCGTTATATTGATGAAAATCCAAATTGTGAAATATCCAACATTATTTATTCTGGGGTATTGTTTTTTGACAAGAAAAAATGAATAAGGAGAAATATAATTTATGGTAATAAAATGATGATGGATTTTTTGAAAAACTGCTTTGTGCATCTTCTGAACTTCGGTGAATTTGTAAGCTGAACGCAGAGTTATCTCTGAACTTTATGAAGCCTTTTCTTTCTTTATTCTTTCCTGCCTTGCTGATTGTCGTACCGTTTCATTTGCTGAGCGGACAATGCCTGGTCAGTCCCGGCCCGCTGGCGCAACGAGTCCAACAAGCTACGATCGTCATTGAGGGCGAAGTCATTGCCAAGCGATCTTTTTGGGATACAGCAAAAGGACTGATCTATACAGAAAACACCATTGCTCCTTTCATGCAGTTTAAAGGAAGGACCAGCGCCCCCGTTTATCAATTGATTACCCACGGTGGAGTTGTCGGAAACCGTGCCATACGGGTGTCTCCCTCATTACAGCTTGAGGTGGGAACCATAGGGGTATTTCTGTTAAAGGAGTATCCCATTGCACTTGCAGATGCTGATCCATCTGCTTTGCGACCGATTTCAGTGAATGGAGCGGCTTTTTTACACTCCCCTGACCACCACCACATTCAATCAGATGTTGATGGTGTATTTGAGCGAGAGGTATTCTACGAACAGATGAGTCAACTGACCGGGCAGGAACCCAAATTGATCCGGTCCATGAGAATCCCTCGGCAAAACGGTCGGATGACCCCCAGTATCACCAGCTTTACCCCAACCACCGAAACCGCTGGAACCGGTGATCAGATCACCATTACCGGGACCAATTTTGGCGCGACAGCCGGGACTGTTTTCTTTTCAAATGCAGATGACGGAGGGGCAACTTTTGTTTCAGCTGCAGCTGCACAGATTGTGAGTTGGGCGGATACTGAAATAGATGTTGTGGTGCCATCGGGTGCTGGAACCGGCCCCATTATCGTACAGGATGCTTCCGCAACCAATTCTCCTGCTTCTGCCACCAACCTGATCATAACCTATAATATCAGCAATATTCTGCGTGAGGAAGGGCGTTTGATCGATGATGCTGGTGATGCAAATGGAGG
>JBCBZF010001289.1:0-1665 GCA_039815525.1 Bacteroidota bacterium
CAGGTGGAGATCGCCAAACAAGTGCCGTAATATCATTAATCTTCATTTATTAAATAATGCGAATTTCTAATCATTAAGCTGATCCCGGAAATGAAACCTACGCTCCTGCTATTTCTGAGCTGTCTTCTCTTGTTTTCCTGTACAACGGAATCTCAAACCACCGGTACAGAATCCAGTCAAGCAGACGTGCATTTCTACGGAGATCAAATTTCTGTGGAAATGGCAGATAAGATGATGGAAGCACTGGGGGGCCGGAAAAAGTGGGCCGCCGTCAAGGCACTTTACATTAAGGCCAATCATATTGGACAAGGGCCGGAGGACTCCTACCAAAGTGAAACCTGGCGTGATTTGAGCGACTTTAAAGTACGGATGGAACGACAGAACGATCGTTTTCACTCGATTGGCTTATTCAGTGATGCGGGTGGATGGGTTATGTCCGGGGATGATGGCAGCACCAATGAATTGGATGAAACCGCCATGAGCAATCTCCGCTTCGGCAATGCCCACAATCTTTATGTCATGTGGAAACGGCTGGCCACCGATCCGGGTTATCAGGTTGATTTCCAAGGTTCCAATCGGGAGATCAGCTTTCATCAGGGCCTGGACCTGCTTTGTGCCTTTATCCTGGATGAACGCAACCTACCGGTCCGATTTATCGCTCCCCTTCCCAATGGTGAAGCCGGGCCTCCATCCGATTTTAGGAAATGGGCTGAAACGGATGGTCTGTGGCATCCCGTCAGCGGTGGCCCGAGTGATAGCAGCTTTGTGTATCAAACCGAAGTCTGGCAGCCAAGCTTCAAAGGCTTTGAAGAGAGCTTTGAGGTGGCATATCAGCCTTAATATCTTTCATTCTTTCAACCACATCATCAAACTGGGACCAGATAGGCGAAATGTCATTGATTGGCCACCTTGTAGCTTGCGGTATTCTTTTGGCCCTTTTTTGATGCCCTTCACATGATCTACACCGTCCAAACTGCCGATTAGTTTCCATTCTCCTTCCGGCAGGACGACATTGTCCCAATCATGCTCTTCACTGCCGGTATTGATCAGGACAAATACTTTTTCATCCACGACATAGCCAAGTTGGTAGGGATTGGGCGTATCCACCCAGCGGTAATATCCTTCCGGAACGGAATCGCGCCGACGAAACACTGCCCCAGCTTCACTGAGTCGAAAATGGTTCAGGCCCCGCCAGAATGCATGCATGCCTTTATAATCACAATAGCAATCCTGTTCTTTGGCGGTTTTACCAACATTTTCCCATAAAAACAGATTGGCTTTGCGCATGTTGTAGGTGTCGCGTTTGCCATGAAGATAAACCTTGGTGCCATCGGTCATCTCTTTTACGATTTCTTCCAATGGTCCCAAACCTTTAGAGCGCATCATCTCTGTACCACCGTGGGTCACGATCGGCCCCAAAGATGTATACAGTAAAGTGGCAGCAATCTTGAAGCGTTCCTCGTCCACACCATAGCGTCCATCCCAATTGTCTTTGGCGAAGCGATCCGCCAGGGCCCAATTGTCGTGAATGTCGAGATAACTGATCCCACTCAAGGGCGTTTTGTCGTCTGGAAAGCGATTGGTCAGGGCTTGCTTGACCTCGTGTTGGCGCCGCTGGCCAGAGCCTTAGGAAACATATCTGGCCTAAGCCCAGGCGTGAAAATG
>JBCBZF010000828.1:0-3338 GCA_039815525.1 Bacteroidota bacterium
CGATGGTCCCGGCTATACGATAGGTACAGCCAAACAAGACAAGAAAACCGCCAATGGGATCTACATGGACCTGGCAGTTTCCTACAATACCATTCGCAACAATACGGTTACCAAGGTTGCCAATGCTGGTATCTTCATCAATTCGGCTAATAACAACCAATTGATTGAGGACAACATCATCATGGACTATGAAGGACAGGCTTTCCGTATCATGGAACTACAACAGCCAGGTAAGCATAAAGACAATCAATACCGCAACAACATTGCCTACTCTTTTGCGAGAAAGCAATATCCAGTTACCATTTTTTCTTTGCACAACACGGAGAAGAATCTGGCAGACTTTAAAAACAATCACCTGATCAATCCCTACGAGTATTTCACCACCAATATGGGCAGCTTTTCGACGCAGAGAGGCTACACCCTGGAAGAATGGGAAGGTGTAACCACCAATTTGGTCAACAACAATGACGAATCCCCTTTTCAGTTCACAGGCTATGAAATTCTCAACAATCTCAGCCCTGAATTGCTGCCCAATGGTAGCTTCAATACAGATGCTTCAGGTTGGTCCTTTTCTCAGGGAAACAACGTCTCCTCTGGTTGGGTCAACAATGCCGGCCTGAATGGAGGCGCCCTGAAAATGCATTTATTGGGCAATCCAAACTCTAACGACAATGGAAGTCTGACCACCAAGCCAACCCAAACCCTCAAAAAAGACGCTTATTACCATTTGGAGTATAAAGTGATTTCGATTGACTACGGGACCATTGAAGTACTGGTGGAGGATCAGGGAAAGAAAATCGTTTATAAGGATGTACGCCCATACACGCCTACTGCACGCGATCATAAGCTGATCATCAAGATGCCCAAAGATGTGCCAAACGCACGTCTGGTATTCCGGCAGAAAATTGCCAAAGGAAAACACTTCATCATCGATGATGTCAGCTTGCATGAAGTGGATGTACAGGCGGAGAGTCCGGAAGATAAGGTGGAATTATTCTCTAATCCGACCACGAGCAACAAGACCTTTAATTTGAATGGAACCTATTTTGATATGGATGGGCAGCCGGTTACAGGCAGCATCACAGTGTCTCCTTATACATCAAGATTGTTGTTTCGTTCTGGGTCTTCCAGCTCTTCAAGTGGCAAACAGGGGCCAGTCGCAGTTATTACCCCGGATGTTACTTCCGGTCAGGCTCCTTTGATCGTGATTATGGATGGGAGTACGTCTTCTGACCCTGATGGCTCACTGGTGAGTCACGAATGGGACTTTGGCAACAATGCCGTCAGCTCGAATGCAATTGCAGTGGCATTTTATGCGAGTCCGGGAACCTATCAGGCTCGTTTGATTGTAACAGACAATGATGGGTTAAAAGATACTGCTTATCAGACCATCAATGTCAATGCCAACACTGGTGGTGGCGGCGGCTCAGGTGGCGGAAGCGGTGGCGGTTCTGGAGGAGGCTCTGGCTCAGGTGGTGGTTCTGGTGGAGGAGGTAATCCTTCGGTCTGCTATTTGTCGCCGGAATGGACCAGTGATCGCTTGGGTAAAGGGTCTGATATTGGAGAAGCCTGTGAAGATACAGTGGCAGGAAGCTTTAGCATCACGGCCAGTGGTTTGCAGATTGACAAAAAGTTTGATGGCTTCCACTTTATGCATCAGAAAGACAGTGGAGACGTCACCCTGTCTGTCCGGATCAACTCCCTGGTCAGTAGTGAGCCCAAAGCCATGACTGGCCTGATGATTCGCAACAGCCTGAACACAGGTGCAGAACGCGTATTTGTGGGGGTCAATGCTGATATGCAATGGGTTTCCCAGGAGCGTGATGCGTTCAAAAGTCTGGCCAAAAACATCAAAGGAACCGCTGGAGAAGTAACGCTGCCTTTTTATGTGAAAATTGAAAAGACAGGTACAATCTTGAAGACCTATGTTGGAGATGATGGCGTAATCTGGCAGGCAGTCGGCACCCATTTTATTGACATTGACAACCCCTTCCTGATTGGTGTTGCAACCAGTAGTTTCAGTGATGTCCAGACCATTGATGCCGAAATCGATCAATTGGTCATTGACAAAACCAATCTGGGTAGTAACAATGGCTGCTATTTGTCTGCTGACTGGAAGCAGAAAGACGTTGGCCCAAGCGGATTCCCCGGTGTGGCCTGTGAAGACAGTCTGACCAATGAACTGCGCGTCACCGCTGCCGGAGAGCAAATCGGGAAGAAATTTGACCGCCTGCATTTTGTGTACAAAAACCTGGATAGTGATGGATATATCGCTGCCAAAATTGATGGATATCAGGCGCAAAATTCACCAGAATTTGGTTTGATGGTAAGGGAAAGTCTCAGCAGCGGTGCCAAAAACGCTTTTGTCGGCTTCCGCAACGGCAGTTGGCAGTTCCAGAGCCGGCAGCAAAATGGCACGGACGCTCAGGTACATAATATCAGCAAAGATCCTGCGATCATGCCACACTACCTTCGCCTGGAACGGACGGGGAATCTACTCATTGCTTCATTGTCTGCTGATGGCATCAACTGGCAGCAATTCGGTAGCCAGACCGTCAGTATGCAACAAAAAATCTATATGGGGCTCGCTGTTGCCAGTACGGATTTTACCGATACTGCACAAGTTCGCTTTAGCGAAATCGAATCCTTCTCTTCCAAGCGTTTGGCTCAAATTGGCAATCGTCTGGAATCAGATGTATCAATGGTTGCCTATCCAAATCCGATTGTCAACGGTCGGTTTGAGTTGGCTTTCACCGGACTTGAAGCGGAGGAGGTGCAAAGCCTGATCCTGATCGATCTGGCGGGCCGTGAACTGGCGCGTTTTGCGCAGGATAGCTGGACCCACAACATGCGGATGCCAGCCCGAATCACAAGTGGAAATTATTTTCTGATTGCAACCCATGCGAAGGGTGTATTACGCACCCAGATTGTGGTAAGATAATGTTTGTTTGTTCGACCTCTCACGAAGCCATCCTTGCAAAAGGGTGGCTTCTTTCTGACGAACAACTGGACAAATAACCAGGCCACAAGGCAGTGATTAGATCCAATCAAACTCTTTAACTGTCTTTTGATCAACCACTTCACCCGTATGCTTGGTCCCAATGGGTTCAATTAGCATCAGCCACACCTCTTCGCCATCTTTGGTGCGAGGCCGATGTTCTATTCCTTTGGGGACGACCAGAATCTCACCCTCAGAAATACTCTCTGTTCGGTCGCGGAAGTCGATGAGTAAGGTGCCTTTAAAAACCACAAACAGTTCATCTTCTGCAGCATGATCATGCCAGACAAATTCACCCTGGACTTTGGCGAGTTTGATCTGCTGACCATTCATTTCGGCG
>JBCBZF010001282.1:0-1690 GCA_039815525.1 Bacteroidota bacterium
AGTCTATGGACAAGATGACTGGGAAGCTTCCATTCCTGCGCTGGAGCATTTCACCCAATATTCCAGCTCTGAATTTGCGGTCCGGCCTTTTATCCTGAAAGATCCCGACCGCATGCTGACAGTGATACAGAAATGGGCTAACCATCCCAATTATCATGTACGGCGTCTGGCCAGTGAAGGCTGTCGGCCGCGTCTGCCCTGGGCCATGGCGCTCCCAATTTTCAAAAAAGACCCCAAGCCGCTTTTACCGATTCTGGAATTGCTCAAAGCTGACCCGGAAGATTACGTGCGCCGCTCAGTGGCCAATAATCTGAATGATATCTCAAAGGATCATCCGGACCTGGTTTTGAATGTGGCGGGGAAATGGTTGGGGCAGAAAAAGGAAACTGACTGGATTGTGAAGCATGCCTGCCGGACACTCCTGAAGAAAGGTGTGCCACAGGCAATGCGTCTATTTGGTTTTGGCGATCCACAGGCCGTGAGGATTCAGGATATGCGCATTTCGCCTGCGACCGTTTCGATCGGGGAAAAAGTAACTTTCTCTTTCACACTGCTGCATACCGAAGGCACTCCAGCCAAACTACGCATTGAATATGCAATCGATTTTGTGAAAGCCAATGGATCGACTTCACGAAAAGTATTTCACATCACTGAAAATCAATATCCGACCGGAGAGGAGATTCGTTTTGAGAAAACGCATTCTTTTAAAGAACGCACCACCCGCAAACACTATCCGGGGCGGCATCATTTCACCATTCTCATCAATGGAGTAGAAAAACAGTCCGCCTTTGTTGACGTTATCCATCCGTAGTCAATCTTTTATCATACTTCCGCCCATGACCCAACGAAGCTTTCCTCTCCTCATCTTGCTGTTTGCCATTGCCTGTTCGGCGCAGAATCAATCTACTACGCAGGAAAAACCCATTGAGACGCCAGATACAGGAGTGGTCGTCAAAGCTGACACCAACTATTACAGCAGCGGGAAACAGAGCTATGATGGCATCGGCAAGTACTATATGGGGCGAGAAATCTCTCAGGTAATGGGGCATTTGGGTGTTTCCTGGTTGGAGCGTCCCGAACGAGACCGGGAAGAAAAGACCTCACTTTTGTTAGACAACATGGAGTTACAAGCGGGTGAAGTAGTGGCAGATATTGGCGCCGGGAGTGGTTATTTTACGTTTCGCATGGCACCAAAGCTTTCAGATGGAAAGGTTCTGGCCGTGGACATTCAGCAGGAGATGCTGGATATCATGGCCGAAAAAGCCAAGCAGCAAGGCATCAGCAATGTCGAATTGATCAAAGGAACGGAGAAAGATCCACGTCTGCCTCAGGGAGTAGTCGACAAAGTGTTGCTGGTAGATGTATACCACGAATTTTCCTATCCCAGAGAAATGAT
Source organism: Bacteroidota bacterium (assembly GCA_039815525.1). Lineage (GTDB taxonomy): Bacteria > Bacteroidota > Bacteroidia > J057 > J057 > JBCAWW01. The sequence goes on from JBCBZF010001282.1 coordinate 1,397, forward strand.
GGAGGCAATCGTCAGCTCTCTTTCTGCCGATGGAAAAGTTTTCCTGATCGAGTATCGCAAAGAAGACCCCAACGTCCCCATCAAGCCGCACCACAAGATGAGCGAAGCACAGGCAGTCAAGGAAATGGCGGCCGTTGGTTTACAGTTATTGGAAAATCGCACTGTCCTCCCCCGCCAGCATCTGATGATTTTTGGCAAAAAACAGTAGAGGCGCGAAGTATCGCGCCTCTGAATCGATTGGCCATCTTCCGATGGGATCTATGATCAAAGACAGCAAGAATGCTGTCTCTGCAG
>JBCBZF010000838.1:0-3271 GCA_039815525.1 Bacteroidota bacterium
TATTTTCAGCATTGGTACACTGTGCCAGGGGCAGATCCAGATCTTCATTCCAGAGATAAGCGGTGTTTTCATCATGCTGTAAACCAGACGTCAGCAATTCGCCGTCCGCTCCGTAGTTGAAATTCACGCGTTTTGTATACCAAAAATCAGTCCCTGAAGAAGGAATGACCTGATGATACAAGCCTGTACTGGTGTCCAGAAATTCATGTTGCGAAAATGAACTCTTGCCAACCGGCGCTTCGGTCTCAAATAGATAAACCGCCTCTGGATGAATCACTTTTTGGTTCCCTCCACCAGACCAATCGGCATAAGTATTCACAGAGCCCTGGATCAAAAAAGGATTGGTATTGGCAGGCCCTTCCCAGAGTTGCTCCTCGATGACCGGGGCAATCATGTGCTGGTCCAACAGGTCCTGAATGCTCAGATTACTTCCCATCGATGTAGCCGGATCATAATCCTGAGGATACTTTCGCTTCACAATTCGTCTTCTCAGGTCGCTGTTGATCTCTTCACTACTGGTCATCATCAAATGCACCGGATTATCATACTGATAGCTCATGGTGGTGCTCATTGAATCGGTCGGGCTGTCGTAAAGCGTATGGCGGCTTTCGCTCATATAAACCCATTCAGACAAAAGCGTGTATTTACCATAATCAAACTCGTCCCAGCCCGGATTGTAGGGATAGTTGAGGCGATAGGAAATGGCAATGGCAGGAAATTCGGCAATGCCCCCTATGGTGGTGTAGGTCTGATGGGTGCTCTCCAGCAGATTGTCATTGGCATCGTAAATCTCGGTCCGGGTCAGGAGGCCACGCCGATGATCATAGCTGGTCGCGGGAGGAAAAGGCGGTTGTAAGATAACAGGATCAAAGCCAGTCGAATAATGGTAGATGCTTTTTCCTCCACTGCCCCCTACTCCATTCAGCTCGGTGACTGTCTGGTAAACAATGTGACTGCCTTGTGAAAACGCGCCGGCACCTTTGGGAGAAGCGGAACGGCTGAGGTATTGACAAGTACCCTGGACGATCGGCTGTCCCTGTGAATTGTTCGCAATGTCTAAATCGTAGGAATCATAGATGTAAAGAGGTGTACTTTGAGCAACCCCACTCGAAGCCGCTGGATCATTTTTCTTACGATACACAAATTCCCGCACGACATCATTGGCGGCATCCACCAGATCGTGATTGGTGATGCGCTTGATCCGAAGGCCTCCCACCAACTCAACATTGGCCCCAGATCCTTTATCATGGCTTTCATATACAAATTCTGTATAGCCACCGGTTGGATAGGTGATGTTGGTTAAAATTCCCGCCTGGGCGTGCGCAGCATCTGGCTCTCGGTCAGCACCAGCCCAGGTTCCACCGCCTGGTTTAATCGTTTCTGGCAGGAGCGTTTCATTGCCATTGCGGCCATTGTAAAAGCCCCAGTGGTCCATGGCAAATGAGCCGATCTTTGGAAGGGGCTGATTGTTGTAGGAGAAAACATGGGGTGGACTACTGGTGCCATCATGCCCAATTGTCTGCACTTCATCCAATCGCAGGCGTTTGGACCAATCTCCTCCATTCGAAAAGACTGTGGCAAGACTACCAAGTCCGCCGGTAAAGTAGCTGGTACGCAAAAGCGTTTCCTGCATCATCTGTCCATTGCGCCAGACTTCGATCCGGTCTAGCCGGCGGTCGTCATTGATGTCCTCCCGGTCAGTCAAAGAAAGAAACTTGATGGTTTCTCTGGAGGTCTGGATTTCGGATAAATATTTTACTTCTACCGTATTGGTGCTGACCGAGCTTATCGCTGATTTGGCATCACAGGAACCACCCACCGCCTGCCAATAATCTGTTTCAGACAATCGGACCGGCTGCGTAATGACAGAGGAGACATAACTAAAGTTGACCACATCCTGTCCATCAGCGGAGCTTACATCAGATAAGTACCAGGCGCTTGTATAGGCCCCCCCGCTGCCTTCAGACAGGAAAGTGGTTTCTTCCCGGCTGTCAAAATGATAGCGGGTCCCATTGGCGTCTGTGATGGTAAATTCGCTGTTGTTGAGGGCATCAAACTCGATTTTGAGATTGTTGTGCGGAATGCATATTACTTCCCCGTCATGAGAAATGATAAACTTGCCGGATTGCCCCATGAAATTGTAGCTATACAGGTCCGGCTGGGTATCCCAGTCCCCGTCAGCAACGCTTTGGCTAAAGCTTTCGGATGGTGTCCACCCGTTGAAAGCCGGCAAATCCGGAATCTGATTCCCAACGGCCCAATAGCCGGTTCCGCTACGTTCGTCCTCCAATCCATGCATACTGCGCGTAATCACGCCTCCGGCGTTCAGAGACCATCCCAGGCCAACCCAGGAAGCCATTTGATCTACCCGGATACCTGAGGCATGATAGCTCAGAGAAATCGGCACCGCCAATTGACGACCAGAAGCTTGATAAATCGGGACAGAGATACTGGGGACGCCAGTATAATAACCGACTGGAATCTCCCCATACTCTCCCAGGGAGGCCGCGCTTGGAGAAGGTGGCATAATCTGCGGTAGCAGATGCTTGGTTGCATCTGGATTCTCTACCTGCCCCCAGGCAGGCAGGCGGAATACACAGAGTGCTACCCATAAAAGAATTCTACTTGTGTTTTTCATGATAGAATGAACTATATGTAATAATTGATGATTGACATGTGCTGGAAAAAGAAAAAGAAGCAGGGTGCACAATATCCCATAGCAAGTATAAGCCTAAGGCACCCTGCCTAACCATGTAAAAAACAACCTTCGTTCAGAATAACACCAAGAAAACTATTCGGATTGACAGCATAATGGCATACAAATTACATTGGAAGTGCGGCCTGAACCGCAGCTTCCAATGAGAAGGCAAGAGTTGTGGCTTGTTTTTCCATACCAGCCTTAATCTCACACTCTTTGCCTACTTCCCAGAATACCGAACTGTTCCTTGCAGTTCTTCCAATCAAATACACCCTATTAGTCCCGAAAAAAGATTTAGCGTGAACGCCAAATGCGATTTTTTTTAAAAAAAAATGTAAAAAGTGTTTATTCCGCGATTACAGCCTGGTTGGCATGCGGCAAATGAATGTAGAAAGTAGTCCCCTCGCCGAGACGGGATTCAAGCTGAATTTTTCCCTCGTGCTGTTCGGCAATTTTCTTGCAGATGGCCAATCCAATACCAGTTCCTTCGAACTCCCCGCCACCATGTAACCGCTTGAACAACAGGAAGATCTGATCCTGATATTCAGACTCTATCCCAATGCCATTGTCTGA
>JBCBZF010000246.1:0-7503 GCA_039815525.1 Bacteroidota bacterium
CAATTGCGCTTTTTTCTCTTCCCAATCATCCAAATAGGCCCGAACCGCTTCAATGTTTTCGGCTACCTGGTTGTGTCCACTCAATCGAAAGCCCCATTGTGTCAATAAGGCCATGTTCTCAGCGTCCGTTTGGGTTTGTAAGTCGTCAGAGGCCAGGAAAAATGCGAAGAAGACCATCGGACGTTTGGCCACGGCTGAGGAGTCTTGCTGTTTCAACGTGCCAGCAGTGGTGTTGCGTGGATTTCGAAGGGGTTCCAGGCCTTCTTTTTCTCTTTCGACATTCAGCCGATCAAAATCTTCTCGCATCATGACCACTTCTCCGCGCACTTCTAATTGGGCAGGAATATTTTCACCCCGCAGTCTTAGCGGAACAGTCTGTATGGTCTTGGCATTGGCGGTAATCTCTTCGCCGCTGACGCCATCCCCGCGGGTAACCCCCCTGACAAGGAGGCCGTTTTCATAGTGAAGGCTCAGCGAAACCCCATCAAATTTGTGTTCGAGTATGTAGGTATAGGGATTGCCACCAGTCAGCTTTTGGATCTGTTCATCGAAATCGATGATGTCCTCCTGTGAATAGCTGTTGCCTAGGCTGAGCATGGGGCGTATGTGGCGAAAGCTGGGAAAGTTTTTGGTGATATCGCCACCTACTCTTTGGGTTGGTGAGTCCGGCTCACGGAACTGGGGATATTGTGCTTCCAGTTCTCCCAATTCTTTCAGGAGTTGGTCAAACTCAAAATCCGAAATGGTGGGCTCGGCAAGAACGTAGTAATTGTGATTGTGTTCGCGAAGTGATTCAGACAATTTCTGAATCCGCTTCTGAGGGTCCATTGTGGGCATGTAGATTGGCGTCCGTTGATGCTATCGTTTGATCAGGTCAGAAACGAAGATGAATTTTTCCAGTGCTTCTGAGCCAGAGTATAAGATTTCCTTATTGGTTCCTTCCCATTCTTTGTGTCCTTGATAGAGAAACATGATTTTGTCTCCGATATTCATCACACTGTTCATATCATGAGAAACCACCACGGTGGTCATATTGTATTCGTATGTGAGTTCCTGAATGAGCTTGTCAATGACGGAAGCTGTCAAAGGGTCAAGCCCGGAATTGGGTTCATCGACGAAAAGGTACTGCGGATTCATGGCGATGGCCCGTGCAATGCCGACCCGCTTTTGCATTCCACCTGACAGCTCCGAGGGAAAAAGATGGTTGACGCCGGTGAGGTTGACCCTTTCCAAACAAAAATTGACCCGATCTAGAATCTCAGCGGGCTTCTGCTTGGTAAACATTTTGATGGGAAAACTGACATTTTGCTCCACCGTCATGGAATCAAATAGTGCGGAGCCCTGAAAGAGCATGCCTATGTTTTTGCGGATTTCTTTTTTCTCCCTGAAATCAGCTGAGATAAAATCTTTTCCACTATAAAAAATGCCCCCATCATCAGGTTGGTGCAAGCCCACGATACATTTCAGCATCACACTTTTGCCACTCCCACTGGCACCAATAATCATATTGATCTTGCCCTGCTCAAAGACCACATCGATCCCTTTCAGCACCTCATGCTCTCCAAACGACTTCCTGATATTTTGTATTTCAATGGCCATATCAATGTGTCTGTCTGCTAAGATACAAAGCTTCGGGCAGTCTTTTCAAAGGGAATTGAGACTGTCGAGTACTGCTTCGATCGAATCCCGCCTCGTTTTTTCCTGCCACCACTCTTTGAACTCTGACATTTTCAGTGGAAACCAAAACTCTTCGCAGTCAAGTTCTGCTTTTAATTCAGCATCTAAAGGGGGGAATGTTAGTTCCTTTAGATAAGAAAACTCTTCACTGGCAAAGACCTTTTGCATAAATCCACCAACCAAAGGGAGAGCCGTACGTGCGCCCTGCCCTTCGGCCAGGGTCCGAAAATGGATCGCCGGATCCTCTGCACCCACCCATGCCGCTGCTACCAGACCTGGCGTCATGCCCACAAACCATCCATCTGCCTGATTCTGAGAGGTGCCGGTTTTTCCCGCAATGTGTTTGCCAAGGCCGTATTTGGTCTGCATTGCCCTGGCGGTACCATGATCAATGACTGAACGCAGCATTTCTGTTAAGAGATGCGCGGTTTTTGGCTGTAATACTTGTTGACTACTCTGGTTTCCTGATTCTTCCCGTAGCAGATTATTGTGGCGATCCTCCACCCGCAACAAAAAGCTTGGCTGCGTAGACAGGCCGGAATTGGCGATGGTGGCATAGACGCGGCTCATGTCCAGCAAAGAAACATCTGCCGCGCCCAAGGCCAGGGCAGGGTAGGGGGGCAGTTTGGTGGATATCCCCATCGCATTGCCGAGGTCAGCGACGGATTGGGGGCCGGTTTCCATGATTAGATTGACTGCGACCACGTTGACTGAACGCGCCAGCGCCCCCTGCATAGAATACTCTCCACCATATTCATTGTCTGAATTGCGCGGTGTCCAGTCATTGTAGTTTTCAAAAGTTACCTGCTCATTGGAAATGTATTCACATGGAGAGAAACCTTCTTCCAGTGCAGCTGCATACACAATTGGTTTAAAGATTGAACCAGCTTGCCGATGGGTCTTGACGTGATCAAGTTGATAGTGATGATGGTCAATGCCACCTACCCAGGCCCGAATGTGCCCATTGATCGGATCCATGGCGATCAGCCCGGCATGAAGTTGAAACAACTGATGTAAAATCGAATCATTGGGACTGAGGCTGTCAATTGATTGGTTCCATGAAAAGATATCCATCGGGCGATTCGTCGCAAAGATGCTGTCAATCTGCGCTTTGCGCAGGCTGTCGGCTCCCAATTGTTGGTAGCGGGCAGAACGTTTACGGTCCCGTTTCACCAATGCCCGCACAGTTTTACTCTTTTTGCCCCACTTCCAATGCCGGTCAAAGGCTTTTTGTAATCCCTTCATATGCTCTGCTACCACATTCTCAGCGGTTTTCTGCATGCCAGAATGAATGGTTGTGAAAATTTTTAGTCCGTCAGTGTAGAGGTTAAGGGTTTCTCCATTTGGCTTTTTTTGAGTAGAACACCAGGTCTGCAATTCCCCACGCAGCATTTCCCGAAAATAAGGAGCCAATCCATGATGGTGTCCCAAAGGCGTATAGTCAAGTGTGATGGCCTTGGAGGACAAGGTATCCTGCGTACTTTGATCGATGTAATTGTGTTTCCGCATCTGGGCGATGACCAGATTCCGCCTTTCTTGTGCGCGTCCAGCATGTCGGCGTGGGTTGTAATAAGTAGGTGCCTTGAGCATGCCAATCAACGTAGCGGCTTCTTCTGGCTGGAGCGCTGCTGCTGTTTGATTGAAATAGCGCTGCGCTGCCACTTCGATCCCAAAAGCATTGTCAGCAAAAGCAACGGTATTGAGATAAAAAGCAATGATTTCCTCTTTGCTATAGATACGTTCGAGCCTACGGGCAATGATCATCTCCCGTACTTTGTTTACAGGAAGGGAGAAGAAACCCAAATCTTGCCTGGGGAAGAGGTTCTTGGCCAATTGTTGGCTGATGGTGCTGCCGCCTCCGGCTGATTCCTTTTGTAGTAAAATGCTTTTAACAACTACTCTGCCGAGGCTAAGCTGATCTACGCCATCATGGGAGAAAAAACGGTGGTCTTCAGTTGCGATTAACGCATTAACCAAATGGGGAGACAGTGCATCATAGGAAACATTGGTCCGGTTCTCAATGAAATATTTTCCCAATAGCTTCCCATCAATTGAATATACTTCTGAAGCAATGGGATTATCAATGTCCCGTAAACTGTCCTGATCGGGTAAGGAGCTCCAAAGGCCCAGCCAAACGCTCAGATAAAAAAACTGCCAGTACATGCAGAAAGCCAGAAGTCCGGATATGATAATTGAGGGAACTGGCCAGCGCTGAACCAATTTGCGGAATCCATGAATGAAACGTGTGAAGTAAGTTGGCGGTTGAGTGCTCACAGTAGTCTGGGTGCATGGTTCAACGCGAAGATAGGGGATTTTTCTATATTGGCGCCTTTACTTCCCTTTCAATCAACACTTCACTGATGACTCTGTTGTTAGATTTTCTGGCTGCAATTCCTTCTGCCCAGATACTCGTTTCTGCCTTTCTGGCGGTTTTGTTTTTGCAGTCTGGCCTGGACAAAGTCTTTGATTTTTCTGGTAACCTGGGCTGGCTGAAAGGACATTTTGCCAAAACGCCCCTCAAATCAATGGTTCCCTTTATGCTCGGTACAATCACGGTATTGGAACTGGCGGCGGGGATTGTTTCAGCAATTGGTGTGGTCACGCTTTTGATGGATGGCAGCATGATCTTTGCTTTAAAAGGGGCGCAGTTGTCTGCATTGAGTCTGTTGATGTTATTTTTCGGACAAAGAATCGCCAAAGATTATGAGGGCGCGGCAACACTGGTCGGATATTTTCTGCTATCCATTGCAGGCATTTTCCTCTTCTCCTGAGGATTTTTGTATCGCAAACTGCGATCCACTTCTAAGACCGGATCTGAATCTTCCTCATTATCAATTCTTTTCGAGCTGAAAATTGGCTCGGGAAAAGATTGTTTGTAAATTACAGGCAGGAAAATTACCGTAGCCAAAACAATCGGTTCGGTTTAGATTCCACACTTGCATTGTACCTGGATAATTTCTCTTTCGCTGCACCTGCGAAACGTTTATCCAATGGCCTCTCTTCAATCCCGTACTGGTTTACTGGGGAAAAGACATGCTGCTCATTTGTTGAGAAGGGCAACTTTCGGCCCCACAAAGGCTGAAATTCTCCAGTTTTCTCAACTTACTGCCAGCCAGGCAGTGTCCCAACTCTTAACTCTACCTGCCAAGCCTGCTTTGCCGATTGATCCCCAGACAAACAAAACCTGGGTCACAAAAGGCAGAAAGAAAGGGCAAAACTCCTCCAAGCTCAGATTGCGTAAGTACCTGAGCGGCTGGTGGATGGAGCAAATTCTCCAAAGCGCTCAACCAAGCATCCTGCATAAAATGCAGTTTTTCTTCCATACGCGCTTTACCACCAATATGGGGCAACTCCTTTCGGAGGACAATTATTATACCCTTGAGCTCTTCCGGCAATATGCCTTGGGGAGTTATCGGGATTTGGCTGAGAAGATGTGCCGGGACAATGCCATGATCATTTATCTTGACACGGCACTGAACAAAAAGAAACTGCCCAATGAGAATTTTGCCAGAGAGTTTCTGGAACTCTTCACCATTGGGAAAGGCCCGCAGATCGGACCAGAAAATTATACCACTTATACGGAGGACGACGTCAGAGCTGCCGCCCGTCTATTCACTGGTTGGCGAACCGAACATCGCTGGTGGGACAGCAAATTCCATGATCCTGAGACAGGTATTCCACGGGGCAAGGCCAAAACCAATGCGCACGATTCGAAAGACAAGTATTTTTCAGATGCTTTTGTGAGCCCCAGCTTTGCCAGTCCGGTTCGGATCAAAGGGAAAAAGAATGTCAAAGGCATGGAGCAGGAACTGCGCTTGTTTGTCGACATGATCTTTGCACAAGAAGCCACTGCTCAGAACATCGTACGAAAGCTTTATCAATATTTTGTCCACTACCAGATTACTTCTGAAGTCGAGCAGGATATCATTCTGCCTTTAGCTGCAGAGTTAAAAAGCAGCAACTATGTGCTCAAGCCGGTCCTACAAAAATTGCTGGAAAGTGAACATTTCTATGACATCGGCAACCAGCAGACAGCTGAGAGTTGTGTGGGAGGGATGATCAAAAATCCATTGGAATTGTTGCTGGGAAGTATGCGTTTTTTCAAAGTGAGCTATCCTGACCCCAAGGCCGAACCTGAGAAATCGATGCTGGATTTTTACAAAAAGGTCGTCCAGGACTTTTTATTGCCTGCCTATGGGATGCCACTTTTCTCACCCAAAATAGTTGCAGGCTATGATCCATTTCACCAGGAGCCAGCCTATAACCGACTTTGGGCTTCTACCACGACTTTGCCGTTTCGATTCACACTCGGTCAGCAGTTGGTCAGTGGGAAAAAAGTCTCGGTTCCGGGTAAGTTGCTGATGGAAGTGGATATGGTTACGCTGGCCAATGATCCCGGTATTGTTCCTGATCTGACTGCACCTGAGCCTTACACGCAGATTCCTGGAACATACCGAGGTGGTCGTTTTGCGGACCATTTGGTTCGCTCCATCCTCGAATATGTGCTACCATTTGAATTGTCCCAGGACCGCTTCGATTACTTCCTCCACGATTTACTCCTGGACAATCTTTCAGAAATCAACTGGCGTTTCGAATGGTTGAAATTTGAACAGACAGGAGATGACAGCAGCATCCGTCCCCAGTTGAATCAACTGTTTGAAGGCATTCTACAATCCCCAGAGTACCAACTTACCTAAGCATTCCAGATCATGAAAAGAAGAGACTTTCTCAAAGGAATGGCCCCACTTGGTCTGGCGCCTTTGGTGCTAAATGGAATCCCGATTCGCGCAATGGCCAGTCCATTGAATATAACGCAGTTTGACTGTGATGATGTCAAGGAAAGAGCATTGGTGATTGTACAGCTTCATGGTGGAAATGATGGCTTGAATACGATCATTCCCCTGGAGCAATACAGCCAATACCGAAACAAGCGGCCTAAGATTGGGATTCGGGACAATGGCAATCGAAAATATATTTCCCTGGACAATACGCTCCCTCAAAACCAACAAAGCGGTTTACACCCCGACCTTGGCGGATTGAAAGATTTGTATGACCGGGGCATGGCGCATTTTGTCATGGGCGTCAATTATAACAACAATGATAAATCTCATTTCAAAAGTTCCAATATTTGGCTGACAGGGAGTGATGGTGTGCAAGGGGCATCAGCCAATCAATCAGGATGGATGGGGCGTTACCTGGATCATCGCTTCATCAATTATCCTTTGACCTATCCCAATGCAGAGCTCCCTGATCCGCCTGCATTGGAATTCAACAGTAAAACGGTCTCCTTGGGTTTTCATCGGCAAAGTGGTGTACCGATGGGGCTCTCCGCCCCGGTATACATAGAAACGCGCACGCGCATTAAATCGGACTACACCAGCCTCCGCCCAACCCCCTGCTAATTTCAGCAGAATGATAAGAAAAAGGGGTCGGCGCGATCGCGGCCATCGACGTCGAAGATCACAGTACCGAGGCGCGGCTGCGGCAGTGTCCGTCCGAGCACGACGCTGATGGCCGCTGCGAGAGACGACGGCGGCGCGTCGGCTCGTGGCGAACTAGTCCCGGTCAAGAGACTGTAGAGTGTCGGCGACCACGGCTCAAAATACACCCGACGCAAGCCCCGGCAGCTTTGGAACTTTGCCAGAATCGCCTGCTCCGATGCGTCGACAGTGTTTCGGCGCGGATGTTGGTCAAAGCTTCCGAAGATTTCGGTGCTCGGGTTGGTATTGATCAGTATCGACATGCCCATGTAGGTGATCCCGACGAAGCCCGCGATCAACGACATTCCCTCGAGGCTTTTCGGACACGGGGAAACGGCGACCTTCC
>JBCBZF010000824.1:0-3352 GCA_039815525.1 Bacteroidota bacterium
CCCAATTGATTGGCATAGATTGTTCAATTCTCGCCGGAAAGGGTAGGGGATCATCCGATCCAGCTTTTTCACGCGTAGATGTAATGCCTTCCTGGCCTGGTCAGCGCCATTTTTGTGCGAACTTCTACACAGATGACGTTCCAGTAGTGCAATTTCACTGAGGAGTTGATCCACAGTTTTGGCATGTTGATCTTCTTTCACCAAAACAATATACAGATTTATCTCTGTTGTCCGCTAGCATCTTGAAGGCAATACCTACATATTCCGATAATCAGTAAAATCTTCCCAATCATCTGCAAAAGGCTTTTCTTTCTTTGCAGCTTTTCCGATCTTCGATATTCTTGGATTCTGAATGAGACTCTGACCGAAACATGCGAAAAGGTCATCTCCTGTCATTATTGCTCCTATGTATCTCCCTTTCAGTGATACGGGCGTCCGGACCAGTGGACAGCCTGGAGATATTGGTGCGTCAATATGGACAGAAGAATGATCAAAAAGCCCTCTTGAATACGTATTTTGCACTTGGCCTCGCCCATCAGAATCGCTACAACTATATTCAGGCTTCCCGCAGTTTCAATCTCGCTGAACGTCTGGCCGACCGTCTCAACCGGCCCTATGATCAATATCGTAGCCTGATTCGTCTGGGCATTGCAGATTTCTGGATGGATCGTTATGCGAGTTCCCTCGACCATTTGTTGAAAGCACGCAATCTTAGCCCGGAAGAGGCTACAGGAGAGGATGAGGCAGAATTGTACAAAGCAATTACAGACGTCTATCTGATCCTCGGCAATTATCGTCAGGCCTTGATTTATCAAAAGCAAGCCCTGGAATCAATCGATCCAAGAGACAGTCTCAGGATGGGGTTGGCTTTGATTTCAGTGGGGAATATCTATGCCAACCAGCGTCAACACAATGAAGCTTTGGTCAATTTGAACCAAGCCAAAACCATTTTATCTCCCTCCAGCCACCCTCAACAAGCCTTTGATGCCCTGGCAGCCACGGCTTCTGTTCTGAACCGAATTGGCCGCCAGCAGGAGGCACGACAAAATATCAATTCTGCCCGCACCATTGCGACAGCACTCCGGGATCAGTTTCGGACTGCCTTCTGCGAAGGCGTTTTGGCTAATATTCTGCGCGAGCAGGGGCAGCTGGATGAAGCCGAATCTTTTTACCAAAATGCCCTTCGCATCCTGCATCGGCTCAATATCAAGAATGAATACAGTCGCTTCCTCCTCGGTTATGCTGCATTATATGACCAGAGAGGTGATTATAAAACGGCAATTGATTCACTTGAAAAAGCCTTACTGCTTGCGCGGCAGATTGACTCGCGTCCCCTTCAGCAGGATGCCTTCAAAGCACTTGCCAATAGTTTTGAGGGCTGGGGGCGTACCAATACCGCCCTTGCTTACATCAAGAGATATGTTGCCCTGCGTGACACCCTGGACAATGAAGATGAACTGCAGACCATTGCCAACATAGAGACAGAGAACCAAATTCAGCGGCAGCAGAAACAGATCCGAAACCTGGAATTGCAAAGATCCAGAACCCAGAATCTGTTTTACCTGTATGGAGGTCTGATCCTGGGCGGCCTTCTGGCCCTTTTGTGCTGGCTGATTTATACCCGCTATCGCTCTCAATTGAAGTCGGCTGACCTTCTGTCAACAAAAAATCGAAAAATTAGTGAGCAGTACGAACGTCTCGCGCAAACCAATGAGGAACTTCGCCGCTTTGCAGAAATTGCATCCATTGATCTTCAGGCGCCACTGCAACAGATTGAGAATCATGCACGCAAAATAGAGATGGGTGAACTGCCTGATCAGCACGTAGTTGCGGTTCGTGAAAACCTTTCCAAAATGGACGCGATTCTGGCCGGCTTGTCGATGTACTCTGTGGTGAGTACCAAAGATCATCAGCCAGAAGAGATGGAAATCGGTGAGATAGTGGGCCAGGCCATCAGCAATCTTCCGCCCGATCTACGACAACAAGCTACGCGGATTACGATGCAAAATCTGCCCCGCATCACTGCTTATCGCTTCCAGATGGTTCAGCTTTTCCAACACCTGATCAGCAATGCCATCAAATTCAGAAGTATAGATGATCCTGAAGTTCATATTTCTGGTGAAGCCCAGGGAGAATGGACTCACTTTCAGATTAGAGACAATGGACGTGGGATTCCCGCGGAGTTTCAGCAAGATATCTTCGGGCTGTTTAACCAATTGGATGAAGAGAATCTGGCGGAAGGGTCCGGAATCGGTCTGGCGATCTGTAAAAAAATTGTTGAGCAACACCGGGGAAGAATCTGGGTTGAATCAGCCCCTAATCAGGGCTCAACTTTTCACTTCACTCTGGCACAACCGGATGAATGACGTAAAGATATGAAGCGTACTGTACATATTATTTCCCTCTTTCTTCTGCTGGTATTGCCGGCAGGGGCAGAGGCAATCAACGTGGACAGTCTTCGACAGGAAATCGATCAAATTGTTCTCCAACAGCAAGCAACCGAAGCATTGTTTCAAAACTACAGGCTGTTGGCCCTCGTTCCATTACGTGAAGGAAAGGAAAGAGAAGCGATCAAGATTTACCTGGAGGGATTGGCCTTTGCAGAAAAGTTGAAGGACCAACGCTCGAAAGTTCTCTTCTTATTGTCAATCGCTGGCCTGTATTATTTGCCGCTGGATGAGTTTACCCGTGCTCGGGAACACCTTTTGCAGGCAAAGGAATTGATTCCGGATATCAATGATCAGACTTTAGCAACACAGTGTTTTACACAACTTGCCGAGGTCGACCTTCAATTGGGGAAGCTTAATGAAGCCCTCGAATACCAGCTGGAATCGCTATCAATAGCTGAAGAAATCAAAGATACTGTGGCCCTGTGGAATGGGAACTATAATTTGGGGAGCATTTATGTCGCAAAAAATGAATACCAAAAAGCCCTGGCACGCTTCAAAATTTGCCAGGACATTCAAGGCTATTTTTCTGACCCATCCCAGGAATTGAGCCTGTTAATTGTGACTGGTGCAACTTATGTAGAAATGGACCAGTTGGATGAGGCGGTGGTGTTTATCCAGGCGGCCTTCAACCTTGCCCGGGAAAGTGAAGATTCGTTTAGTCTGGCTTATTGTGAAGCTGAGATGGGAAAGATCATGAAAAAGAAAGGGGAGCTGGAGCAGGCACGTCAGTATCTTCTTTCCGCTCTGGATCGAATGCAGGAGCTGGATATCAAACTGGAATGGTAAAGTGCAAGCAGTGCGTGGAGGCGGCGGCCAAAACTGAAGCTTCGTCGTCCACGACCGAGGCCGCGCTCTGTTCGTCGTGCAAGCAGACGCGAAGTATTTCCAAGCAACAGCTGCGC
>JBCBZF010000451.1:0-5610 GCA_039815525.1 Bacteroidota bacterium
ACGGTGCTCCAGTTCCAGTTCTACACGGCGGCTTACTTTGTAGCGTACACCAGCAGAAGCCGTCAGGACAGGGTTCACAGTATAGTTATCACCGTTGATGGTCAGGCTGTTTTCGTCAGCATGTCCTTCAGCTGGACTTTCAAACTCGCCATCCAGCAGGTTGGTGAGTTGGTCAATGACGTCGCTTTTACCATTGATGTTGAACAGACCATTGTTGCCATCCAGTGGAGACAGGTCGATGGTGCTGAAGTCATAGATTTCGCCCCCAGCGTTCAACGCATCATTTTTGGTGCTGTAGCCCTGGAATCCAAATCCACCAGCGAGGAAGAGGTTCCATTTTGCCTTATCTTTATAGAAGTTGACATTGTTCAGGTTAAAAACACCTTGCAGAACAACATCACCGTAGTTCATGCGATAATTGTAGAAGACATTTTCCGGATCACCGTCGGTACCGTAATTGGCAAACCATGGGTTATCGGCTCCACCGCTGCGGTAACCGCGTGCAGGCAGATAGTTGAGGCCATTGGTCTGGCCGACAGTTCCCTGCAGGCGCAGAGAGAAAACGTGTCCCAGTGCCTTTCTGATGTCCAGGCCAACGCCGAATCCAGGCCGGGCACGTACATCACCAGCAATGGTGGCGAGACCGCCTTTGAGGCCAACTGACCAGTTGTTTTTTGGTTTAGGGGGAAACGGATAAGAACCATCAAGGTACTGATCCAGCTGATCGCGATCCTTTTGGCGATAGTTCTTGTACTTGCTGTCGTCATCGCTCGGCGTCTCATTGCCTTGCGCAAATCCGCTCAGCACGACCATCGAGCCAAGGAACATCAGCAAAAGGAGATGTTTTGCATTTTTCATATACTTCCTTCCAGTTAAGAGATTTGTCTGCGGTTGAATTGAATTTGTTGAGAACGTGTGAACATTGGATTCACGAAAGACTATATCAAGACGAATAGCATGTTTTCGTATAAAAAGTCTGCAAACAAAAGCACATGGTTGACGTGGATAAAACTAGGAAAATTCTCGTGTGGATAGCAGATGGATGTTAGTAATCAGGCTAAATACCAGTTTTTGCCCTTCTCAAACCATCCCGCATCCCGAAATATTTTCCCTACTACATCTTTCCCGTCTTCCGCAACTTTCATGTTACCGCTCCAAGTAAGTTCGAAACCGAAGAAACTTCAAGAAGCAGTCAGGGAATTGCAGAAATGAGGTAATGAACGGTAGCTAATCAGACAGGAATGGTCACCCAATCTGTCGCAATTCTACCACGTTGATTCAAATAACGTAATACGAAACCTGGAAAAAGAGAGGAGAAGAGAGGCGACGAGCGGATTCGAACCGCTGTAAAAGGTTTTGCAGACCTCTGCCTAGCCACTCGGCCACGTCGCCCTTTTAATTAGGGAAGGCGACAAAGCTACGTATTATTCAAACTATATCAAATAGCAGGCCATTTCTTATCCCATGAATTCGAAGAACAAAAAAAATGAATGATGCTTTGTGTGGACAACTTAATTTTCGGCTGATGCTAACATAAAAAACAGACCCTCTATCCTTCCTGATGGAAATCCATTTCGACAAAGGTCTGGCGGCAATGTGCCATCGCAAGGGGTTTTACCTTTGCCACACGCACCTTCACTTTTCTGATTAACGAGAATTCAGCTAATAATCGTTGGCCAATCTTACTCACAAGGTGTTCCAGCAGATTGACAGGCTGCTCCATGATGTCGACAATGAGTTTGTAGACGTGCTGATAGTCAAGGGTATCGGCGAGTTGGTCGCTTTGTGTAGCTGGTAGAAGTGGGGTGTTTATGTAAATATCTACAATGTAAGGATTTCCCTCAATCCGTTCTCTTTCATAGACACCGTGGTAGGCAAAGAGCTCGATGCCCTCCAATGCAATGGTCATTGGTGCGGTCGTCTGGTCTTCTTGCATTTGGGTATTGATTTAAATTATGATTGAGGAGGTTTAACGTGTTCCTGTATCCTTTGTTCTACTTCCTGAAACTGTACATTTCTGATCAGGCGGCCTTCTTTGGCCAAAGAAATTTCGTTTCGCTCTTCTGACAAGACAATGACCAGGGCGTCACTGAATTCAGACACCCCAAGCGCTGCCCGGTGGCGCAAGCCAAGTTGTGGGTCCAGACGCGGGTTCTCACTCAAAGGCAGAATACAACGCACCGCGGTAATGCGATTGTTGAAAATGATCATGGCCCCATCGTGGAGGGGAGACTCTTTCTGGAAAATAGAGGTAATGAGCCGGGCAGAAACCGTGGCGTCAATCGGGTCCCCGGAGGTTTCGATCTCACGGAGTGGGTTCCCGCCGCGCAAAACGATCAAGGCGCCTTCACCGCGATTGCGCAAGGCGCGTACTGCGTCCGCGATTTCCAGAAAATCAGAATTATTCTGAACGGCAACCTGTTGGGTAACCCGCTGAAGAATCCGGTCTACCAGGGTATTCTTACTAATGGAAAGCAAAAACTGCCGGATTTCAGGTGCAAAGAGAATCACCACAGCAATGGCGCCCAAACCCAAAAAAGCATCCAGGATGGAGGTAAGCAGCCGGAAATTGAGGAGATCCACGACTTTCCACACCAAAAATATCGAGAGGATGCCGCTGGTTACCCGGATGGCCAGATTGCTGCGGAGATAATCGTACAGTCGGTAAAACAGGAAGCTCACCACCAAAATGTCGATGATGTCTACCAGTCTGACAGTAACGATCCCAATTTTAAACAGCTCCATGCTTTTTCATATACGCAAAAAGGTCTACCACTTGCTTTGCCGCTGCAACATCATGGACCCGCAGAAAGTGTGCACCACGCTGCAAGGCTTGGAAATGCAGTGCAGAGGCCGCAGGAATCGTGGCCGCTGGGTCAGTGTTGAATACCTTATATAACATAGATTTACGTGAGATCCCCACCAAAAGTGGCAGATCCAATAAAATCAGTCGTTCCAGCTCCGCCAGGAGTTGGTAATTATGGCTGATCTTTTTCCCAAAGCCAAAGCCTGGATCAATGATGACATCTTTGATCCCAGTCTGGCGGATGGCATTGATCTTTTGAACAAAATAAGTTTGCACCTCGTCAATGACCGAATCATACTGCGCCAGGGTCTGCATGTTCTGAGGATGTCCTTTCATGTGCATCAGGATGTAGGGAACATCCGGCCAACGGGCAATGGTCGGCCACATGGCCAGGTCCAACTCTCCACCGGAAATATCATTGATCAGGTGTGCACCTGCTTCCAGCATCCGTTCAGCCACCTCCGCCCGGAAGGTATCAATCGAAATGATGGCGTCTGGATATTGATCCAGAATGGAAGGCACCACCCGCATCAGGCGCTCCGTTTCCTCCTGCACACTGATGTCAATGGCGTTGGGTCTGGAAGAATAGGCACCAATGTCAATGATGTCTGCCCCTTCTTCGAGCATCTGACCGACCCGGTCCAAGGCTGCATTCTTTTCCCAAAATAATCCCCCATCAGAAAAACTGTCAGGCGTGATATTCAGAATGCCCAGCAGTCTGGGCGTAGACAAGTTGAGCAACCTGCCCCGGCAATTGATGGTATGATACGTAGCTTTCAACTAAAAGATTAGTTGTTGAATCAGGAATCCTTTTCTAAATTTAGGGCGCAAATACGGAAAATTTGAAAAAAACCGCCCGTCAATATCAGGAAGTCATTGCCAGCTGTCAGGATTTATTCCTGCGGAAAGCGGCTGATTATGGGACTTCATGGACCATTTTACGCATGCCTTCAGTAACGGATCAGATTCTGATCAAGGCCGAGCGCATTCGTTCTTTGCAGGAATCTGGCGTCAACAAAGTCGGTGAAAGCATAGAAGGTGAGTTTATCGCCATTGTTAACTACTGCGTGATTGCCTTAATTTTATGGCAAAATCGTAGCCGTGATAAAGCCGAATTGGATGTGGAACTGGCAGATCCTGCGAAATTGAAGACAGTGTATGAAGCGCAGGTTGATCATGCCTACGGCACCCTGGAAAAGAAAAACCATGACTATGGTGAGGCCTGGCGGAAGATGCGGGTCAGTTCGATGACTGATTTGATTCTGATGAAGATTTTTCGCCTCAAACAAATCGAGGACAACGATGGTAGTGTAAGAGTATCGGAAGGCCCTGATGCCAATTATATTGACATGCTCAACTATGCGGTATTCTGTCTGATTCGGATGGGAGAGGAGAAAGAATGAGGTAGAAATGACTACCTGAGATTCTTTGCGTTCCTTTCACCTTGGGATGATGACTTTTTTCCCACTCATCATGGATTAAAAACTGAAGACTAAAAACAAACATCATATATGTCTACCTATCAAATCATTGGACTGGTATTCGCAGTAGTGGGAATCATGACCCTGCTGGCCATGTTCCTGGACAAGCGCCGCACCAATTCGCTGGATCTTGCCCAGATGCCGCAGACGGAAATCATGGTCTGGGTCAGTCGCCTGATGATTGGCGGGCTGTTTTTGTACTCAGGCTATGTCAAAGCCAATGATTATATCGGCTTCGCCTACAAACTGGAAGAATATTTTTATGTATTCTCAGGAGATCTGCCGGCTTTGAAAGGCTTTTTCATGTTCTGGGTACCACTGGCCGAGCCAATGGCCTGGTTCATTTCAGTATTTGAGATTGCATTGGGAGTAGCCATTATTCTGGGCTATCGCATGCCACTGACTACGTGGCTGACATTGATCATGATGGTCTTCTTTACTTTCCTGACGGGCTATTCTTCCGTTACCGGCTCCGTGACAGATTGTGGCTGTTTTGGTGATGCACTGAAGCTTGAGCCCTGGGAGTCTTTTGTGAAAGACATTATCCTGACGGGGATGCTGATTCCGGTTTTCCTGGTGAGAAAAAGCATCATCCCCATCCCCAGCCAGCGGATCGCTGGTCTGATCGTGCTGGTGGTGTTTCTCTTGTCAGGTGCTTACGGATATTACTGTCATGAAAATTTGCCCTTAGTAGACTACCGTCCTTACAAAGTCGGTAAAGATCTGCGGGAGTGTACCACTGTTTTTGGTCCGGATGGATATCCCAAATGTAAAGACTGGCCATTTTTGGATGAAGAAAACACCATCATTGACATTTATACCTTGCGGGCTGCCAACGACAGCTTGCGCCTGGCTGGAAAGCCATATAAAATTGAAGCGCGTGATCCTTTCGTGGGCAAGGTCCTGATGATGATCACCAATAAAGTTGAAGATGCCCCTGCATCAGCCATACAGGCGAGCGGCGTACTGGCCCGGGAACTGGCGGATTCCGGGATTTACATCATGGGGGCGACTTCGACTGGCCCATCGACGATGGAGACGCTGATCCCTAAATATGATTTGCCGTATGATTTTGCCTTCATGGATGAAACGGTGATCAAGACCATCATTCGTTCACATCCTGGTTATCTACTCATGAAAGATGGTGTGGTGATCAAAAAATGGCACCACAACAATCAACCTACGGCTGCAGATATCAAAGCACTTGCTCAGTAGAGTCGCCTAAGTTATGAGACACAGATAAAAAAGAATCCCCTGCCTGAATGTTCAGGACAGGGGATTGGTCTTTCATAGGAGACCTTAATTGATGAACTGACTGACCAG
>JBCBZF010000560.1:0-4849 GCA_039815525.1 Bacteroidota bacterium
GTGCAAAATATGCCAGACCACCGGAATGGTGTAGACCGTCGTATCGGCATTTCTGTTTGGATGGCTCCGGTCATGCAGAATGTGTCTTTTTAGGCTTTGGTCAAGTCGCAGCATTTTGTCTTGATGATCAGTCATGTGTTGCGAAAGAGCCGCTTCTATGGCATCAGAAGCACAATACCCAGCATGCTGCGCCTTTATCTGTACGATTCCGGAAAGCAGTAAAATGAGAAAGAAGAGTAGTCGTTTATTCATGTTCAATGAGTTCTCGTAAACCCGCAAGATACAAAGAAAATTCAGCCATATTGTAGGCTGGCTAACAAGTATTTGTATGCCAGAAAGCAACTTGACCGCCGTGAAAAAGTTTGTAATTTTAGTCAGATATGCCCATTTGGTACCTACGATATTAGCTCCTGAACGCCTGTGAATATTCAACCTTCTCGCCATTCAACCCCGGAAATATTTGCCCCTGAAGATGTGATTCGTGATTATCGACTCATCTATCAAAGCCGTCAGGCCAGTCTGATCGGCCGCAAGGAAGTCTTAAGCGGAAAAGCCAAGTTTGGTATTTTCGGAGATGGAAAAGAATTGCCACAGATTGCCATGGCAAAGGTGTTTCAACCAGGAGACAACCGAGCGGGATACTATCGCGACCAAACCTTCGCATTTGCTACTGGTATTTCGACCATTCAGCAATTTTTTGCTCAGTTGTATGCGCACAATGATATTCAGGCCGATCCCTTTTCAGGTGGGCGGCAGATGAACGCCCATTTTGCTTCTCGCAATCTGGATGAAGCGGGTATGTGGCGGGACCAAACCCAAATTCTTCTGACCACTGCGGATGGTTCTTCTACCGCCTCTCAAATGCCACGATTGGTCGGTTTGGCACAGGCTTCTAAGCTTTTTCGGCAAAATCCTGAGTTGGTGAATCAAACGCGTTTCTCTAAAAGGGGCCGTGAAGTCATTTTTGGCACCATTGGGAATGCCAGTTGTGCGGAAGGGCATTTCTGGGAAAGCATCAACGCCATTGGTGTTTTGCAGGTCCCGGCGGTCATGTCTATCTGGGATGATGATTATGGCATTTCAGTGCCAAATGAGTTCCAGATTACCAAAAAGAGCCTTTCTGATATGCTGGTTGGCTTCCGCCGTACGGACAAGGAAAGAGGCTTTGAGATTTTTACTGTAAAAGGATGGGATTACCGGGGGTTAATGGATGCGTATCAAGCGGCTGCAACTCTCGCGCGTGAAGCACATATTCCCTCAATTATCCATGTGATTGAATTGACCCAACCACAAGGGCATTCGACTTCAGGCAGTCATGAACGTTACAAAAGCGAAGAAAGATTGGCCTGGGAACGTGATCATGATTGCTTGCATAAATTCCGCCAATGGATAATAGATGAAGAAATTGCAAATGAGGCCGATCTGACTGAATGGGAAAAAGAAGATCTTGCATTCGTCAAAACTGCCAAAAGAGCTGCCTGGCAAGCCTACCAATCACCTATACAAGCGGAACGGAAGGAATTGCTGACCATTCTCCGTCAACTTTCTGCCAATGATTCGACTGAGGGCACCCTCGGTAAGCTAAACCGGGAATTGGCAAATGAACGGGAACTCAGTCGTCGTCTGCTGGCGGAAACTGCCTATGCAAGTCTTGCTGTAGCTGGGGCTGGAAATCCTGACTCTACCCGTCCATTGCGTAACTGGCTACGAGCCTATCAGGCGGATGGAGACAAACGTTTTGGGCGTTTTCTCTACAGTCAGTCAGCAGATTCTCCACAGCTTATTGGTGAGACCAGGCCACGCTATTCAGATCATCCTGAGATGCTGAGCGGCTTTGAACTGCTCAATCGGACGTTTGACCAAATATTCTCCCAAAATCCATTGGTTATTGCCTTTGGTGAAGATGTGGGCCAATTGGGGGATGTGAATCAGGGCTTCGCTGGTTTACAACAAAAATATGGCCTTTCACGGATCATGGATACAGGCATCCGGGAGGCTTCGATCATTGGTCAGGCCATTGGCCTGGCCCAACGTGGTCTGCGGCCAATCGCGGAGATCCAGTATCTCGACTATCTGATTTATGGCTTGCAAACCATGTCGGATGATTTGGCCAGTTTGCACTACCGCACCCATGGTGGCCAAAAAGCACCCGCCATTATCCGGACCCGTGGTCATCGCCTCGAAGGCATCTGGCATGCTGGATCGCCGCTAGGGATGATGTTGCATGCGCTGCGTGGGGTCCACATTGCCGTACCTAGGAATATGACCCAGGCCGCGGCTTTTTATCATACCTTTTTACAAGGAGACGATCCAGCCATTGTCATTGAGGTCCTCAATGCTTATCGACTCAAGGAAGCGCTGCCTGAAAATCTCCATGAGATTACGCTTCCATTGGGCATACCGGAAGTCATACGTGAAGGCAATGATGTGAGCATTGTTACCTACGGCGCTTGTTGCCACATTGCCCTTGAAGCAGCCAAACAATTGGCTGGCCTTGGAATCGATGCAGAGGTAATGGATGTCAGAACGCTTTTACCCTTTGATGTCAATCATCTGATTTCTCAATCACTGGAAAAAACCAACCGCATTTTGTTCCTGGATGAAGATGTCCCCGGCGGAGCGACTGCTTTTATGATGCAGGAAGTATTGGAAAAACAAAATGGCTATCGTTGGTTGGACAGTAAACCACATACCTTAAGTGGCAAAGCACATCGACCTGCTTATGGCGATGATGGCGACTATTGGTCCAAACCACAGATTGGGCATGTGGTCAAAAAGGTATATGAAATCATGGCGGAAGCAGAACCCAATCGTTTCCCTGATATTTTCTAAATAAAAATGCCCGATCCTCCATTGGGACCGGGCGATATGCTTGGATTGATTGTTGTCAATGACCTTGGTATCGGCGATCCTGACGACGCAGGAAGCGTTCAAACTCACGGGCATTGTCTACCCGGGTGAAGCAGGGGCGCAGGTCGTAATAGTTCTGTGGGTTCAGCACGAAGCGATACGCGTATTTAGCAAAGTCAAGTCGTACACTCTCGTTTCTGAATACCCGAAGGATTTCTCCTACCTGAGCGGTTGTCAGACCCGTTTCCGCTAAATCTTCGGCCAGGCGCAGCTTTTGACGCTGTGAGTTGGCATACTCGATATCACGCAGTCGGCGCTGAAACTGACGTGGACTCAGGCCGCGGTAATCATCTTCGTATTGACGAGTTGGTGGCGGAACCGGTCTGCGAGGCTGACGAGGCGATGGGCGATCATAGCGATCTTCCTGATAGTGGCGTGTGGGCGGCGGGTTGTTCCGCATATAATCCTGTACCCGGTTGACACTGGAAGAAAAATCAAAGACATCAAAAATTACGTGATAATTCTCTGGATCGACCACTTTATGGTAGGCAAACTGTGCAAATGCGACCTGGTCTTTGTCAAAGCGAAACTGCTTTAGGATGCGCTTTACCTGACGACTGCTGACACAATTGCTGCTCACGATCTGGCGTGCCATTTGCATTCTTTCTCTGGAGAAAGACTGACTACGGATCGCATCGATTGCTTCGGAAAACCGGTAGGACTCCATCCCATCAAAGCAAGGCGGTGCGGCATTGTCTCCAGGATGAAAACGGTCATCAAAATGTTGTGGATGGGCGGCAATTGGTTCGGTGCGGAGTCTTTTTAAACCAAAGTTTCCACGGCTCACTCTCTGTAAGACAAAGAAGCTTCTCTGGTCCCGTGGTACGCGCACATGGTCAAAAACCTGGGCCGGAAAGCGGTTGCGGTGAAAGCGGACCTGGATATCATAGAATTCATCATACAGGTCATAGACTTCTACTCTAAAGAGAGGATCATTGGCGACCCTTTGCTTATTCAGGAAGACAAAGATTTTCTGGCCTTCTGTAGACTTGATCACAATTTCACCAGCAAAGAGCGGGGCCATTGCAACGAAGGCGAGTATGAGGAAAGTAAGAGATCGTTTCATGACAAAAAAGTTTCAAAGGTTTTAGGCGTTTCCCTATTCTATACGGCAAAAACCTCCGCTTGAATACGTCCTTTTGACCACTTTTACCCATTGGTGAGCACTTGGTGAAGATGTGTGTCAGATGATTGTACAGGCGTGAATGCAAAAACCCACCATTTCGGATGAGAAATGGTGGGCAAGTGAGGTGAAAGCTTGTTTACTTCTGATAGATTCTTTGATTCCAGGCCTGAGAATCTGGAAACGAAGGCAGTTTCGCTGGCCGAGTGGTCATATTGGTCGTATCGGTCAGACTTTCCATGAAAAGGATCAGGTCGGAAATCTCACCCTGGTTTAGTCCCAATGAATCCGGCGCAAGCGTCTGGTATGCTAGATCGATGCCCAGACCTGCTCCCCCGCCATTGTTATAGAATTCCATCACTTCTTCCAGGCTGGTATATACGCCGTTGTGCATATACGGCGCTGTCAGTGCTACATTGCGGACCGTAGAGGTTTTGAAGGAGTGTTTATAGAAATCCACAAAGTTTTTTGGTTGCCCATTGGCATAACGACCAAGATCAGGATCAATTTCAGCCACTTCGCATTGCGCTTCCTTGGGTACACCTAATACCTCTGTTTCAGATTCATGATACAAAGGCGGAACCAGTCCCTGAAAACCAGGCGCAAAATGACAGGTACCACAAGCTGCTTTACCCATAAAGAGATTGAAGCCTCTAACGACAGCTGGATTGATTTCTTCTTTTTCCCCTCTCACGTATTGATCAAAAGGCGAATCAAACCCCCTTAAACTCGCCACATAGGCTGCAATGGCCGTATTGACACTATGCGGATTAATCGCTGGTCGGCCCGCCATGTCTGGAAAAGCTTCCTGAAACA
>JBCBZF010000658.1:0-4200 GCA_039815525.1 Bacteroidota bacterium
TACAGAGACGGCAAGTATGACCGTCTCTACTGCATCGGAAATGATTCTGATAGATCAGTAGAGCCACAACACTTGTGGCTCAAAACACACAACACATCTTTAGATGAGTTTTTTGAATAGAGACGGCAAGTATGACCGTCTCTACTGTAGATTGATACCTTTTGACCAAGCAGTAGAGCCACAACACTTGTGGCTCGGAATAAACAACACATCTTTTGATGGGATTCTTCTACAGAGACGGCAAGTATGACCGTCTCTACCAATAGGCAAGATCGACGGCTTGGCACCAAAGCAGGGCTTGCTTAATAGCGCACTGTCTGTGGCGTCAGACTTACCCGAAAGCCAGCCATGATAGAAGCATACGAAAACAAGTCTTCCCGCCGGTAGCGGCCTTCCAGATCCAGATAAACATCGGCCAGCCAGGGTTGCCAGCTAATGCGCCCATCCAGTTGATGGATACGGCTTTCGATACCCTGAGCCACCGTGTTCCCAAAATCGGAAGGACGGTCGATGTAAGGGCGGCTGATATCTCCCCCATAATTGAATTCGGCATCATCAAGTCCCTGCTGAATAAAAGCATAGCCAGCCTGAAGATGAAGGCCAGGATAAGGTTGAAAACGGACCAACATTCGCACATCATTGAGATTCGCACCGGCAGCATGTCCCAATGACTGCCCGTAGTGAGAAAAATTGGCGCCGACATTGAAGTGTTGATAGGTAAACGGACGCACTTGGTTGAGTTCAATCTGGACATCCAAGGTGGGGATGTCGAACAGATCAATGTATTTGGCCCCCAACTGCCAACCAGTTTTATTTTGCCAGAATCCCCTCCCCTGCTGAAATTGGTTGATGTTGAAATCATCGATCAGGACCTGGCCGTACAGTTGTAAGCGGCGAAAGAGATTTACCTTTGCATTCAAACCGATAAAGGCATTATCCGGACTACCGATCAGTTGTTCTGCTCCACGAAAAAACAAGATTGGATTCAGATATTGTAATTCAAACCCACGTCGTCCATTGGGCAGATAGGGGGAATACACCACCGACTCAAACAAGCTCAGCGACCAGATCCGATTGGGTTGAAAACTCAATTGGTGGAAAACCCCGTATTTACGTGGAAAGGTCCCCACATTGTCTGCCTTGCCCGGGAAGTAATCGATCAGTTGGGTAAAATGGTTGAGGTATTCCATTTTCCAAAAGCGGGTCCGAACCGTCAGGAACAGATAGTCGGCTGCATGATCCGACAACAACAGGCTCTGCATACCGTTGCCCCAGAAAGCCCGGTCCTTGCCAAACTTGAAGCGCATATTCTTCCAGGGACTATAGGTCAGATATGCACGGGAGGTAAAATAATCCAGGCCGTTTTCTTCGCCGAAGGTTTTGATAAAATTTTCCCCTGCCAATAAGCCATTCCCCAAAAAGCGATTGTACAAAAACTGCGATACCCCCTGTTGATTATCGGCTAACTCCGTATGAAAGCCAATTCGTTTGAGAAAACGCCCCCTGATCACCATACCGCGACCATTGGTATACAAAGGCAGGGGATTGCGGGCGGCAGCCGGATCGAAGGTCCTTTCTCCCCCAGCCGCCAGTCTCAGCGTTGGGTTGATATAAAGATCCAGATTATCACCCTGATAATGATACAAATCCCGTTGGTTGCGGTAAAACAGACCAGCGATCCCATTTTGAAGATCGGTCCCACTGAGCGAATCATCTACCAGTAAGCGCATTCGTCCCAGCCAGCCTTTTTCATTGCCACTTAACTGGCCCAACTCGACCTCATCAAATAAGGCCGTCAGTTCATCCCGTCCATAAGGCTTGACCGTGGTCCATACCGGACGATTGGTATAGCCGCGAATGTCAATGCGATCCACCAGATGGTAGAGATCATGTTGCAGGATGATGTCAGTATCCTGGGCAATGGCCGACAGAGAGGCAATTACGGAAAAGATCAGCAGAAAGAATTTTTGCATGCGCATTGGGGAAATTTACACAAAAGGTATCAACTGCTTGTGTATCTTCGTGGGAAAAGCATTGACATGATTTCAGCGGTGATCATAGATGATGTAGCTTCTGCCCGCAGCACCTTACGGGCTGATCTGGAGACTTACTGCCCGGAAGTTACGATTCTCGGCGAAGCCGAGGGCGTCGTCAGTGGTGCCAAGCTGCTGCGGGAACACAGTCCTGATGTGGTCTTTCTGGACATTCAGATGCAGGACGGAACCGGATTTGACCTGCTGGAGATCCTCGGAGACATTGACTTCAAACTGATTTTCACCACGGCTTCTGATGAACATGCCATCAAGGCTTTCCGCTTTTCGGCCATTGATTATCTGCTCAAACCAGTCGATCCGGATTTATTGGTCGAAGCAGTCCAAAAAGTGCGTGGCAGTCGCAGCGGACAAAGTGCCAGTGTAAAGGCATTACTGGATAATATTCAGCCACAGAAAGCCCCTTCGCGCCTTGCCCTCAATACCCTGGAAAAAATCCATGTCGTCAAGCTTGATGACATCTTTCGCTGTGAGTCCAGTGCCAACTATACCATCTTTCATTTGCGCAATGGACGGCAGCTGTTGGTGACCAAAACCCTGAAGGAATTCGAGCGCATGCTGGAAGATCATGACTATATCCGGGTTCATCAATCCCACCTTGTCAATGCTGCTTTCATCTCCGAATTCGTCAAAGTAGACGGTGGCTATATCGTGATGACTGATGGCTCTCAGGTACCAGTATCTTCGCGGAAGCGAAGCAGTGTGATGCAAAGAATTGCCAATCTGTAAAAAGATTTTCGCATCAGAACCAACTGATTCTCAAAAGTTTTCAGGCCAAAAAAGAACTTTTTATTTCTGCCTTCGTAAAGATGAGCAGTAAAGTTTTCTCATTTTGTCCAATACTAATCAAAATATCTGCTGGCGTGCTACCTCCATTTTGCGATGGTGACGCAGGCGCTATTTTGAATCTTATCTTAATACCCCAAACAACGCCGGTCACCCAAGACCGGCTTTTTTTGTGACCTACTTTTCCATACTGACATGCAAACTTTTCCTATTATCCTGACCGGGGATCGTCCCACCGGTCCACTCCACCTTGGCCATCTGGTTGGCTCCCTGCAAAAGCGGGTTGAGCTACAAGACAGCCATCGGCAGTTTATCCTGATCGCAGATTTGCAGGCCCTGACAGATCATGCCGATGAACCGCAGAAAATACGGGCCAATATCCATGAGGTCCTGCTGGACTATCTGGCGGTTGGCATCGATCCGGATATCTCGACCATTTGTCTTCAGTCCCAAATTCCCGCTCTCAGCGAATTGACCATGTATTTGATGAATTTGGTAAGCGTAGCTCGTGTGGCCCGCAATCCAACGGTCAAGACGGAAATCTCTCAAAAAGGCATGGGGCAGCAGGTGCCAGTCGGTTTTTTCAGCTATCCAGTCAGTCAGGCCGCAGATATCAGTGCCTTCCAGGCGGATCTGGTTCCCGTAGGCGATGACCAATTGCCCATGGTGGAGTTGTGCCGGGAACTCGTCAAACGTTTCAATCGAACCTATGGACAAACCCTCAATTTGCCAGAAGCGATGCTCAGCAAGGTTTCTCGTTTACCGGGTACAGATGGCCAGGCCAAAATGGGTAAGTCCCTTGGCAATGCCATCTTTTTGCAGGACGATGAGGCGCTGCTGCGCAAAAAAGTGATGAAGATGTACACAGATCCCGATCACATTCGGGTGTCCGATCCCGGAAAAGTGGAAGGCAATCCGGTTTTCACCTATCTGGATGCTTTCGCCCCAGACCTACAAAAGGTCCGGGAACTCAAAGCACACTATCAAAAAGGCGGTCTGGGAGATGTTGTTCTCAAAAAATATCTCTTCTCGATCCTGACAGAAACATTGGCCCCGATCAGAAAGCGAAGGGTATATTATGCTCAGGATCGGGCCTATCTGGACGAAATTCTGCAGAAAGGCACCGAAAAAGCCCGGCAACATGTCGCAAAGACAATGGATGCAGTTCGTGCCGCCCTGGAATTGCTTGTCTTATAATGTTATGCGTTTATGAGGCGAATCTTTTTAAACAGGTAAATAGGCTACCACGCCTCATAACGTATAGAATAGGCACGGCTCCGAGCTTGTCGTAGGTACCGGTAGACAGGTTTCCAAGCCTCATCAGTACTGCACAAAAACGTCAACGACGAAAACTCCAGTTCCA
>JBCBZF010000261.1:0-7361 GCA_039815525.1 Bacteroidota bacterium
CTGAGCTTTGATCTGACCAGTCAGGCCGTTGGCGTCCTGGATTCGGACAAAGCCAAAGAGTTGGTTTTTCGGGTGAAAAACAATGGACCCAAGCCAATCTCCTTCCAGCCAGTCGATATGCTGGAAGCAGAGGTGGTCTTGCCTTCAGTATTGACACCTGGGTCCAAAGCGGATATCAAAGTCAATCTGAAAGGTGGCAATTTTCTTGCGATGGGACCATTCTCCAAGTCAGTGGTTTTGCGGACCAATGACGATTTGCAGCCGGAAAAGAGCCTGACCGTGACTGGCACCTTGAACAAGGTATATTCGGAGGCGGAATTGGCGCAGATGCCCAATATCGAGTTCGAAAAGACTGTCTACGAAGGTGGTACAGTACTGGAAGGTGAAAAAGTAACCTATGCTTACAAATTCACCAATACCGGTAAGACGGATCTGGAAATCGCTTCCGTGAAAGCCTCTTGTGGTTGCACGGCTTCAGCGCCTAAAGACAAGGTTGTCAAGCCCGGCCAAACTTCTGAGATCATCGCAACCTTCAACTCTCAAGGGAGAAAAGGGGTTCAGCAGAAGTCGATCACTGTTCGCACCAACGATCCTGACAATGGTACCGTGATTCTGCGGCTCAAAGTCGAGGTGGAAGCTGATCCTTTCCATGTTGGCGGCTTTGGCCCGGCGGCAGGCAGCAATTGATTTTCAGGGACAGGCGAGAGGTGATAGGTGAGAGAAAAGAATGACTCTCCCCTGACGCCTCTCCTCTCTCCTCAAAACATTTGAGGTGGATTCTACGTAAATAAGGAAGTTCTTTTCTGTAAAGTGTTCATCACTTTCACAACTTATATGGGGACGACACGGCATTGACGGGATTGTGAAAGTATGGTATAAGCATGCAGTGGTTGGCAACGGAACCACTCAAATCCTCTGTAGCAAAACTTTAAATGGCGAAAATAACTACGCCCTCGCTGCCTAATTAGATTAGATAGCAAGGCATTCCAGAAATCTCACCTGTCTACCGGGGGTTTCTACCAGGAATGCATCATCCAGTGTAGGCTGCTGCCGTGGCCCCCCGCCCATGGCTTAAGTTAAGGGGACCCTCTGTTCACTTCCCTGTCGTTCGGGTGGTAGGCAGAAAATAATAGAGCGACTAAGCATGTAGAAGGCCGTACGGTCGTTTTCTCCGGACGAGGGTTCAACTCCCTCCGTCTCCACCATATCAGCGGCACCGATTTGTTTCGGTGCCGCTTTTTTTGTGTTGCGGTTGAATATATAGCAAACTTCTTTGTTCGGATATACTTTCCGGGAATAATGTTTCGATTGTCAAATTTTTTTCTCGTTCTCTCCAATACATAGGTATTCTGGCATACTACTTGCTTTCTCTAGAAAACAAGCTTTCGTAAAGCATACGAATTAGATTGTAGTAGTAGTAGTTTGTTAAACATCCGACCGAGGCAGAAGCAATACGCTTCTGCCTTTCTGTTGTAAGAAACCGAATTGAAGCTTATACCTTTTCTTGATCCGTTCGTTATAGAGTTGGTTGAATGTGTATATTTGTAGGCTCATGAAACGTATCGGACACTCTTTTTTATCCGTCATCACTGCTTTGATCATTTGCCTGGTGCTGCCCTCCTGCAACCGGGAAGAAGCCTTGCCGGTTTACCTGGATATGAACAATACCCAAATTCGATTGAGCAACAGTGGCAAAATCACTAACCTTGGTCTGCGGGATATCTGGGTGGATCACAACAGCGAACGATTGGGGGTTTTCAGACATCCAGCCATCGTGCCGATGATCCCCCAGGAAACCAATGTTCTGACCTTCTCTGGGGGCGTATTCGAGACCGGCTTATCCAGCAGCCGGATTCGTTATCCTTTCTGGCAATCTACGGTCATGGAAGTAGATGCCGCTCCTCTGGATACGGTACCAATCCGGATGACCATTGAATACTTTTCCGACTCCGTACTTGCTTATCCTTTGGTAGAAGAATTTGAAGGTTCTTCCCTGGCCTTTACCGTACTCAATGAAGGTGAACCAGCGAGCCTTGATCAGCCCACTGCCGGTGCATTTGATGGAACCAGGAGCGGAAGGGTCCGTTTCAGCGATAGCGAACGTAACTTTGAGATGGTCTCGACGGACTTTCTCGCGCTTCCCCAAAATGGCAACAATGATATTTATGTGGAGGTAACTTACAGAAACAATATTCCCTTTACGGCTGGTTTGTTTTTTGCCAATAGCGCAGAAGTAGGCGAACTACCCTCTAATGTGTTTTTTGATTCCAATCTGGAATGGAATACTGCTTACATCCATGTTAATGATCAGGTTCGGGGGACCACTCAGGGTTCTCTGTTTAAATTGTACCTTCGCGCCAATGGCGGAGGCGCCGATGGGGTGATCTTCTTCGACAATATCAGGATTGTGCATTTTAGAGAATGAGTCGAAAGTTTGTACAGAGTGCCATTTATTTTTTAGCAGATTTTGCCACCTCACTCTGTGTCTGGCTCCTCTTTGTCTATTTGCGGCGTGAATCTCTGGAAGGCGAAGCGCATTTTCGCGACCTAGACCAACAAATCATCAATGCTTCGGTCGTTTCCTTTGGCTGGCTGCTGATGTATGCGGTGGCGGGCTTGTATGGCAAGCCTTTCCGGCGCTCACGGCTTCATGAAATCATTCAGGTATTCAAGTACACCCTCATCGGGGTATTGGCTTTGTTTTTTGCGATTTTCCTTGATGATCCCATTCCACCAGATAATACCTCGATTCAGCGCATCATGCTCACGACTTATTTGGGCTTACAGTTTGGTGCAGTTGCTTTCGTACGTTTAGTTATCACCACCCGGACCAATATCCTCATCCGAAGGCGAAAAATTGGCTTTCCCACCTTGCTCATCGGCTGTCAGGAAAGGGCGGTGGACATATTTGAAGAACTCGACCAGTCCCGCCGACCGCTTGGGTTTTTGTTCAAAGGATTTGTCAGTTTGCCGGATTGTGAAAACAATCTCCTGCTTGGGAAACTGAAGCATTATGGAACATTGGAACGGCTGGAACACATCATCCGTAGCCGCAAAATCGAAGAAGTAATCATTGCGCTGGAAAAAGACGAGGCACATCAGATTGGAGACATCATCGAGCAGTGTGAACACACCAATGTCAACATCAAGGTGGTGCCAGGGGTCTATGATTACATTGTAGGAAGTGTCAAAGTATCGCATATACTGGGGGCACCTTTGATTGACATTTTTCCCCAGATCATGAAATCCTGGGAAAGGGCAGGTAAACGCTTCTTTGATGTCAGCGCCTCTCTTTTTGCCTTATTGATCCTCTCCCCAGTCTATGCATTGATTGGGATCTGGGTGTCATTGGACTCCAAAGGGCCGATCTTTTTCCGTCAGGAAAGGATTGGAAAAGGAGGACAGCCTTTTTTCATCTATAAATTCCGGACCATGCGGGTAGATGCTGAGAAAGATGGTCCGGCGCTCTCCAGCGATGGCGACCCGAGGATTACCAGGGTAGGGAAGGTGCTCCGCCAAACCCGCCTGGATGAATTGCCACAGTTTTGGAATGTTCTCAAAGGTGATATGAGCATTGTGGGCCCCCGACCTGAGCGTCAGTTTTACATTGATCAGATCGTTCAGGAAGCCCCCCACTATCGACATTTGCACAAAGTGAGACCGGGCATCACTTCATGGGGGCAGGTCAAATATGGCTATGCGTCCAATGTTCCAGAGATGGTGGAAAGGCTAAAGTTTGACATCCTCTATCTCGAAAATATTTCATTGGCATTGGACATCAAGATCATTTTGTATACCCTGATTGTGATGATTGAAGGTCGGGGGAAATAGACTGGATGAATCGTTGTCCCCAAACACCAAAAGCAAAGCTTACGCTTTGCCATGATGTACTTTTTGAGAAGTTGATCAGCCTTGTACAGGCGCAGCCGAAACCGTCCTGTACCAGCGGAAAGCAGTCAGTGGAATGAAGACACTTGCAAGAAGGAATAAACTGCTGATGAGCATGATGTTGGCGCCAGGCCAGTGATACATTTTGAAGACTGCTCCACCGCATACCATCACACTACACAACCATCCGACCAACAACACGCTCCATTCCAACCAATCCCTTTTTCGACCCTCACGGATCATAAAGGTGAGAAAAACTGGTAGGAGAAATCCGCCCAACAAAAGGCCGGAAGTCTGGATCAGCACATGCGCACCTGGCCAGTGGAGAATGTTGAAAAGCATGGCAAACAAGCTCACGCTTGCCCAGAGGGCAGAAGCAAACAAAAGCATTTTTCGCATCTTGATAAAGTTTGGATATGTGAGAATAAAGGTGGCTTCCCGTTGAATATTTTCGGCTCCCAGCGGCATCACCATCTGACAGGCTTTTTCGTAGGCTTCTTCAAAGCAATACCCCTGCGTCATGTCAGCTTCGATACTCGTACACAAGTGGTCCAGCAAATCTTCCAGTAAATCGGGCATGCTGATGCCTGCGTCTGTCAGATCCTGGCGAATGTGTTGTATAAGTGTTTCAGATAGCATGGGTCCCAGGTTTTAAGTGTAGTAAGCTTTGTAAGCTCGCGATGAAAGATTCTATTTCTGCAATGAATGCAGGCAGAGCGGCATTGCCTTGCTCACTCAGGCGATAATATTTGCGGATTCTGCCCCGGACACGTTCTGTTTCTGTTTCAACCAGGCCGGCCTCTGCAAGTGCATGCAGGCATGGATATAAGGAACCTTCTTTGATCAGCATATTGCCATCCGATCGGTTTTTTACCTCCTGTGCAATTTCATAACCATACATTCGGCCCTTTTCTTGCAGGAGCTTCAGGACAAGGGGCCGTAGCGTTCCTTTGATGAGTTCTTTTGAATACATAGATTCTTGATGTATGAGTGAACAACATCATAAGCACAAAGCGAAAAAAGGTTACAGTCTGGTCTCCATTTTTTTTTTGAACGGCAGAAAAGAGGGTAGATGTTGGGTTCTGTTGAATATTAAATATGCTTTAGAATTTGGAAATTTGTAGTTTTTCCAACAATTATTCAATCAAGGAGATTTTATGTAGGAATACTTGACCCACGCGAAAAAAACATATTGGACCCACTTTACAGAATGGCTGCGAAGTTTGCGCGCGGTTCAACGGGAATTCTTTGTTGAATGCGCCAGCAGTATTTTCATTCTTAGTCTGATCCTGATCTACCTAACGATCTTTCCCCTTCCAGACTCCTTCGCGTATTACAGTTTGATTGGCCTCATCGGTGTGTATGCGACCAGTATTGGTCTTCTGGCATATAATCGATACGACGCGGCTGTATGGATGTATTGGTTTGCGTCTCTGGGAACTTTAGGAGGTGTGAGTCTGGCCTATCCTGCACTAAAATACGAAGGCTTCTTTTTTATTCTGACGGGGATCTCGTCTCTGATGTTTTTTGATAAGCCAAAACTGGGGCAGCGGATCTTTTTTCTGATGTTTTTCGTAGCGCTTCTGTCAGTTGGCCTGGAGATCTTTGGGATTGGGTATGAATTTGACGAGAACATGCCTGAGATATTCACCAATCTGGTCGTGTTCTTGATTGTGGTGTTTTATCCATTACGGGTATTTGCGCTGGTTCGTGTGTACCAATCGAATTTGCTGGCCTTACGAGAGCAGGAAATGATGACCTCCCAAAAGGAGATACAGTATCGGAGTTTGTTTGACAACGTGGAAGAGGGCGTTTGTCTGGTAGATTTGGAGACGGAAAGGATCTTACAATACAACCAACCCTTTGCGGAGATTTTCCGGTGGGAAAAGTCCTTGCATCGACCGGGACTGGCTTTCTGGCCGGAGCATCAACCTGGTGGACAACTTTCAGCGGAGATTGTCCGTCAACGTACCAGCCTCGTCCAGCATCAAAGCAAGTCTCAAAGTTTTACCATGCAGCTTCAACGCCTGGACCAGCAGAATTTTCCGGCTGAGATCAGCATGATTCCAATTGATGATGCGGAAGGCCGGGTGATGATCGTGGTACGGGACGTGACCGCAGAGGAGGAAGCGGAGCGGATGCTAAGGGCCTCAGAAGAGCAGTATAAGAATTTGGTTGATGCTTCTCCCAGTGGCATTGCCGTGGTCAAATATGATGGGGATATCACCTATGCATCGCCCCGGGCGGCCGAGATGTACCGGACCACGCCTGAGGAGATGATGAGGCAAAAGGTACTCGATTTAATTCATCCGGATAGCCAGAAGGCAATGCGGAAGTTGATGAAGATACTGGCGCATACCGATAGCCCACAAGGAGGGGTTTTTGAAGCCCTACGACCTGATGGCTCCTCTTTTCCATTGGAAGGCTTCGCCAAGGCCAGTGATCCCATAAAAGGGAAAGATCGGGAGTTCCTGATTGTCTTCAATGATGCGACTGATCGCCAGGCGATGAAAGATGCCCTGAGCCTTTCCCGCGCCAGTTATAACATTCTGTATGAAAATACCTTTGATCCGATTATCGTATATGATTATCTAAACGATCATGTGGTGGGATTCAACAGTGCCGCCTACCGTCTTTTCGGCATAGATGAAGGAGAGAAAGTGACGCATCTGACGCGTTTTGATCTGATTCCTAAGTTTTCGCCTTACTCTGGCGAAATGGATTTGCATGCAGTTACAGATAGACATCAGGAAAAGGTCCTCAATTATGAAAGTCTGCAATCACCTGGGATTTTTATCACCCAAAACGGTGAATATAGAATAGGTGAGGTCAACGTTCTGCCAAACTTTACCAGAGAAGGGGTCGGCTTTGTGGTCATCCATGACATCACTGAACTCGAATTTCAAAGGCGGGCGCTGATGAAGAGCGAGAAGCGGTATCGCAATATTTTCGATAACTCTTACGAAGGTATTACGATTTATGATCTGTTGACTGAGAAAATGGTGGATTGTAATCAACAGACGCTCGATATATTTGGCTATGAAAACCGGGCGGATTTTATGACCAAAAAACCGGTTGATTTCATCAGTGCTTTACAGGAAAGTGGGGAAGCCGGACCAGATTTTTCTACCCGGATTCGAGAGACCGTCATTCGTGAAGGGAAAATTAACCTCAACTGGAAAGGGAAAAAGCAAGATGGACAATCATTTACTGGCTCGGTAACGATTGTCAAAGACTTTGGACACAAAAGACGTCATTTGGTTTACTTCCTGAGCGATATCACAGAAAAAGTAGCACAACAAGAATTGATTCAGCAACAACTGCTGGATCTCAATGATAAAAATGCAGAGCTTCAGAAGTACATAGACTCCAATATGCAGTTGGAGAATTTTGCCTATATCGCTTCTCATGATTTGCAGTCCCCCATCCGTACCGTGGTCAGCTTTATTCAATTATTGGAAAAAAGATTGGGA
>JBCBZF010000217.1:0-7895 GCA_039815525.1 Bacteroidota bacterium
AAACTTTCTTCCGATCCAAAGGGTCAGAATGAGATAAACCGGAAGCCAAACCAGCTTATTGCTGACAAATTCCATCACTGGGTCCAGCCAGTTGGTATGCAAGCCATTGAGCCATAAGAACGCCTGCTGATCCAGCTGGAGGAGGTCTTCTGGGTATACCTTGATCATCAAACGCAAGATCGATCCAAGCAATAGAATTGCTATTCCCCAACGGAGGAAGTTGCTCCAGGCAGTCTCTCTCCGACTGAGCAGTGGCTCAAAACGTGGACGTAGCCATTCGAGACAGATCTCCGAGCAAGCCCATCCAATGGCGAGTCCCACGACAACATCACCCAGAAAGTGAACCGCGATATACACCCGCGACTAGCCAATCACAATGGCCGCCAGAGCCGCGAGTCCCCCCATCCAGGACCGGTAACGCGCCAATATCACAGCGATGATGGTCCATTCAGCCGCACTGGCGGCACTGTGACCAGAGGGAAAACTATGGTTAAAAATTCGTTCAAGGGTAATAAAGTGGATTTCCCGCATTTTGAAGACCAGGCCGGGCCGGTCCCAATCTTTGAACAGCGTCCATTTGAGCACATAAATGATCACCATGACCATCAAGAGCGCACACCACATGGAGAGGATTAACGCTTTTTCCCTTGGCAACAACCACAAGGCAAAGACAGCACTGACAATGGTTCCAGTTCCCAGATGGGTCAAATGAGGCATGAGAGTGTCCAGGAAGGGAAGGCGAACATGGTGCGCAAGCAGGAAACTTTCTTTATACCCAAACCACAATACAAACAGCCCGCCAATCAAGATGAACAGACCGAGTACAATGCGGAAGAATAAGAGATCACGGGAAAAAGATCGTTGCATGGTTTAAAAATCGGAATCGTCAAACCATGAATAGGCCTGCCAGGCTTCTCCGGGGCGGTTGCGGCGTAGTCTCAATTTTGCCCGGCCAGTGCCAGAGAAGACAGAATTCTCACTTTCAGCAATGGTCAGGTTGAAATTCCGCACCACCACACCTTCGACATCTGTGGTATCAAGCTGGGTGTAATAATTCCAGTCCAGATTGATCTGGATCACTGCCTGGAACATATTGTAGGTTGTGGTCAGTTCTGTATCACGATCCCAAACAATGTCCTGGCCGAGGTCAGCATCGTAGTAGGAAAAGGTAAAATCGCTGGCAAAAAGGCGGCCATACAGGACAGTATCGCGCAATTCGTAGGCATTTTGGAAAAGACGGAAAAAGCCGTCCACATTGGTGGGGTCTCCCAACAGATCAATGCTCGCCAGACCATCCGGGTCATAACCTGGTGCAAAAGGATTACAGCTGTTGAAGCTGACTCCCATACTCAGACAGAAGAATATGATCACCATCCTACGCATAGATCTACAAATTACACAATTCAGGCGAAGCCTCATTGCACATATCTCAATTTTAGTTCACTCCAACTGGAATCAGGAAAAACTTCAATATCTGTCCAACGATGGATCTCCCACTCGTTGAAGGTATTCAGTTTGATGGTGAGCTGCATTTGTCCGCGAAAGAGCGTGGTCAGGCTGGTATCAGAATGGTTGAGTGTAAGGGTATAATCCCCGACATAACGCAATGAATCAGCCGTAACATCCTGTAAGTCGGTCTCCTGCAAACTTAGGCCATTGCCAGTACTTACCGCCAGATCAGCAAGGACATTGTTGAGATAGGTTTGTTCATCCTGAATGGCCCAGTTTAGCCAGATATTTTCATTGTTATTCACCAGGGCAGCCGCAGGCAGAAAGCGTAAGGATTCCTGATTAAAGCACCGTACATAGTTCTGCACATTGCCTTTCGCGATGGCTGTTTGCAGATTGTTCAACAGGATTTCATAGTCGGTCGGGCTGATCCAGTCGGAGGCAGTGGTACCAGGTGGCTCCACCGGTCGTACCGAAAAGCAAGCAGAGAGAACCAGGCACAGTACAATCCATCTCATGCCAAAAGATACAGATTTTATGACAGGATCAGGGTGCAAAAATGCGGATCGCTGCCCCACCACCAGGTGCAAGCCGAATGTTAAGGCGGTCGTCATTTCGCACCCCTTGAACCACTTTTGTATAGTCTTCCGCATGCTTTGCTGCATTGGGGCCGTCCTGCCAGATATGGGCCTGATGCAAACCTTTTCCCAGAAACGACAAATCAATTTCCACTTCCCGTTCCTGCCAATTGGTCATGGCTCCGACATACCATTCATTTCCTTTCCTGCGGGCAATGATTGCATACTCTCCCAGCTTCCCGTCCAGCGCAATGGTCTCATCCCAAGTGGTCGGAACCGGAGCCAAAAACCCCATCATAGCTGGCTCTGTTTCATACGCAGTGGGTGCATCAGCCAGCATTTGCAGGGGCGCTTCAAATACAATGTACATCGCCAATTGCTGGCAACGGGTACCTTGTGTCTGCGTGCGACTAAATGAAACATAGAAATCCTCTTTTTGCACATTCCGCAAGCCTCCGGGGGTGTAATCCATATAGCCGGCCACCATGCGAATGAAAGGGATACAAAGGGCATGGTCAGGTGTGGTGCCATGTGGTTTGGAAAACTTATTGTATTCCAGGCCTCGGACCGCTTCATGATTGATCACATTGGGAAAAGCTCTTTGCATACCTGTCGGTTTATAAGCTCCGTGGAAGTTGACCAACAGTTTGTGATCTGCTGCCGCTTCTGCAATGCGCCAATAATATTCTACCATGGACTGATCGTCCCGGTCCATGAAATCAACCTTCAAGCCGTCTACGCCCCATTCAGCAAATTGGTCCATGGCTTCGTCCATTTGATCATCCAGCGTCCTGGCCACACACCATAAAAACACCCCAACGCCTTTGCGGTGCGCATAGTCAATGATGCTTTCGACATCCAGCTTTTTTTCCATAAGATCAAATTGATCGGACCAACCTTCATCCAGATTGATATAGTCCAGACCATATTTTGCAGCAAAGTCTATGTAATAGCGATAGGTTTCCACATTGATCCCCGCCTCAAATGGCACGCCTTTCAAATTCCAGTCATTCCACCAGTCCCAGGCTACTTTTCCTGGCTTGACCCAGGAAAAGTCATGCTGAGAGTCTGCCTTTCTGGCCAACAAATACACCAAATCATTGTCCAGCAGTTCTTTGTCTTCAGTACTCACCACCATTAAGCGCCAGGGGAGATCACGCGTTCCTGCGATTTTGGCGATGTAGTCAGCCCGCTTCGAGACTTCCTTGTGGAAATTCATGTGTCCGCCAGGTGCATCTTCCAGCACGTATTGCGGAAAAACCGCCTGCAGGCGACCATTTTGCTTACCGATGTATAAACCAGGATAATCCTTGAGGTCTGATTCTGTCACGACCATTTTGATCCCGCTCTCCCACTCGACTGCCAGGGGCATCATGGCAAACGCATCTTTTTTCCATTCAGATAGCGTGATATGCTGATAAAAGTCCTCGTAGCTCTGTACAAAACCATTGGGTATCGCCGCCCAATACGCTTTTTCACCCTGGAAATTTGGGACAAAGACTTCATTCCCCAGCTCTATTTCTTCTTCATCCAGATTGAGGCGAAAACGATACGCTAAGCCTTGGTTGTAAAGCCGAAACTGCACCGCCAGACCTTCTTTCAATACGAGACTCAGTTCCTGCCAGTCTTCCTGGATGCGGCTCCGTTTCCCATACATTGGATAAGTGACATCCTGACCAGTTTGCATCCGCGCCTTTCCCTTGGGGTGCAATACTCTGGGAATCGCTTTGCTCTGCAAAGAGATTTCAGCCCTTTCCAATAGTGTCTGTGCATTCTTTGACAGGGAAAAATGTAGTTTTTCACCTACGTCAAGCTGCAGCGCAAGGCTGCCATCCGGAGATCTTAACACATACTTTTTCTGCGCAGACAGATTCAACATCTGGAACAACAATAAAATCAAGAAGCACAAACGCATACAGTCAGGTATTTTGCGCTGAACTTATCACTTTTCAATCGTTTTCCATCCCGGTCAATCAGTTGATGAGTGCGGAAATTCTGTTACCTTTCTTTTTCAATCTAAAACAATGCATCGATCCATCAGCTTTCTCTTCATTTCATTATTTGTTCACCTTATCATGGCACAAGACGGATTCATTGACGTTGAGGGAACCCGTTTTATCAAAAACGGCAAACCCTATTATTATCTCGGCACCAATTTCTGGTATGGCATGAATCTGGGGGCGGAAGGTCCGGGCGGAAAACGGGATCGTCTGATCAGGGAATTGGATCGTTTGTCTGGACTTGGTGTCAACAATCTGCGGATCATGGCGGCTAGCGAAGGGCCGGATGATCAGCCCTGGCGCATGGTTCCAGCGATGCAAACCGCCAGGGGGCAGTACAATGAAGACCTTTTGACGGGTCTGGATTTCCTATTGGATGAGATGGGAAAACGGGACATGCATGCAGTGGTTTGTCTGGCGAATTTCTGGCCCTGGTCTGGTGGCATGGGTCAGTATCTGGTATGGGAAGAAGGGGGTTCAATTCCTTATCCGCCACCGGCGGAGGGAGGAAGTTGGCATACTTACCAGACTTTTACGACCCGCTTCTACAAATCAGAGGCGGCCATGCAAGCCTATGAAAAC
Organism: Bacteroidota bacterium; assembly: GCA_039815525.1. Taxonomy (GTDB): domain Bacteria; phylum Bacteroidota; class Bacteroidia; order J057; family J057; genus JBCAWW01. The sequence goes on from JBCBZF010000217.1 coordinate 4,610, forward strand.
CATCTTCGTACCATCATTGAGCGAACCAATGGCATCAATGGGAAGGCATATACTGAAGATCCCACCATCATGGCCTGGCAGATGGCCAATGAACCCAGAGGCATTCTTCGCCCGGACGCCTATCGAAGCTGGCTGCAAAGAACCGCTACCTTCATCAAAAGCCTGGACCAGAATCATCTGGTGAGTATCGGCAGTGAAGGCAATACCTCCAGTAAGTATGCAGGAACCAATTTTGCCAAAGATCATGCGATTGAAGGAGTGGATTACACCACCATTCACATCTGGATTCAAAACTGGATGTGGTATAATCCTGAGAAACATGATAAGACGTTTCCCAAAGCAGAGAAGAAAGCCAAAAAGTATCTCAAGAAACATCTGAAGAAAGCCGCCAAACTGAATAAGCCAATGGTATTGGAAGAGTTTGGCATTGCCAGAGACCTGGATGATCACAGTCATGAAGCTTCTACCAATGCCCGGGATGCCTATTATGCCAGCATGTTTGCCGAGATCCATCGACGCGCCGAAAAAGGACAAGCCATTGCTGGTTGCAACTTTTGGGCCTGGGGAGGGGAAGGGCGTCCCAGTGCGCCCAAATCAGTATGGAAAGCAGGAGATGATTTCATCGGCGACCCTCCACACGAATACCAGGGCTGGTATTCTGTCTATGAAATCGACACCAGCACCCTGGAAGTGATCAGAGAATTTGCGGCAAAAATGAATGCGTTATAACTTTTGGATTCACTGAGAAAACACACACAACTGTTATGGAAATCATTCTCCCTAATTTCGGTCTATTCTTCTGGACCGGTATCCTGATCCTGCTCGTATTCTTTGTCATCAGGTATTTCGTCAAACGTAAGTAGCCTCTAAACAAAAAACCGGGATGCAGTATGCCTGCCTCCCGGTCTAACATTCACTTCGGATTCACTCAGGACTTTGTGTCCTTCCCGCCTTCATCTTTCCCTGTTTCCTCCGCGTCCTCATCTTCTTCTACTTCCTCCTCTACTTCAATCACATTCACATCCCAGGGACCTTGTCCGAAATCACGTTTAAATTGTTCGCGTTCTTCTACGCTCATGCTGTCCCATTCCTTTTTCATCATTTGCTTCATACGGGCACGCCATTTTCGCTCACGGGGGCCGCGACAACCACAGCCTTTTTTGTGGCCAAAAATCAGATGTGCCAGCATGAGCAACCCAATGCCTTGCAGAAATCCGATCTGCGGGCCATTGAAAAGGTCTGGTACCAACCAGTTCCACAACAGCACAAAGGCGATCAACTTGAAAATACCTCCTATAATTTTATGCTTGGCACGATGACGCACCATCCTCTTCACATTTCTTCGGTGTCTCTTATGCATCTTTTTATGGTTCTAACATTTCGTCATACAATGCCTGCAAGCGGCTGCGCAAATGCAAGACTGCATACCTTTTGCGCGACAAGAGCGTGTTTTTCCCTACTCCCGTCATCTTCTCAATCTCACTGAAGGGGACCCGCTGAAGCTCATGCAGGACAAATACATCTTTTTGTTCTTCGGGCAACTCATCTAAGGCTACCTCCAGGGTCTCTTGTACCATACTTCTGAGGTACAATGACTCGGGATCATCTCTTTCTTCCGGCAAAAAGGACTCCCACCAATCCTCATTCTCATCTCCCCCAGCCCGGTTGCTGAATGGCTCAGCTTTTTTCTTACGGTAGAAATCAGTCACGCGATTTCGGGCGATGGTAAACATCCATGAAGCCATATGATCAATGTCGTCCAGGCGATCGTCCTGGCCGGCTACCTGATAGAAGACATCTTGTAATAGATCTTCTGCTTCCTCCCAATTGCTGACCTTATTTTTGATAAAGGCAAACAAACGGTCCCGCTGTTCCATGATCGCATCCCAACCCGAAGAAAGGCCATCACTTTGGCCTCGTTGATCAAGTGGGATATCTGATGCTTTTTCCATGTTCACCAGCTAAGACGGATGTGGCAGGAAGAAATTGTACGCGAAAAAAAAGTTTCTATGATTCTTCCTTATACCTGCATTTGATCACAGAAGTTGTCCTTGCGAAATGAAGGTGAACCATCTGATTATAGGTGTGGCGATTGCTTTTTCGGGACGAAAGACAAATCGAGAGGAGAATTAAATGCAACAAAGTTGCACTTGTAGACACCGGGCTCCTATCTTGATCGCACACAAAGGTCTCAGATGTTAAGTCAGAGCGTCAAGGTGATGGCCATAGATGATCTGCCAACATCAGGCAGGGATCATTGGCCAGAATAGGCTACACAGCGTTCCACATCACCACACCTAAGATGAATTTTCATTTCATTTCTACTTTGGGCCTGGTTTTGTTGCCAGGCCTCCTTTTTGCGCAAGTAAATGGGGAAAGCGAAGAAAATTTCCCACCGCCAGACGACCCACTCATTGTCGTCGTTTCAAGAGCCAAACAGGCAATTGTGATTGACGGAGACCTGAAAGATGCGGCATGGCAATCCGCAAAATCGGTTACCGACTTTTTCCGCACAGAACCCCGTCAGGGAGGCGAAATCCGCTACCAAACCGAAGTAAAATTTCTATACGACGATAAATATCTTTATGTAGGTGCATTTTGTCAGGATTCCGCCGGTCTCAAAGGCATCAGAGTACAGGATCTGCGGCGGGATTTCAGTTGGGGCGAAAATGATCTTTTCGGCATCGCCCTTGACCCTCAGAATCTGAAACAGTACGCTCAGGCATTTCAGACCACGCCTTATGGTAACCAACGGGACTTCCAGAACTTCAATGGCAATGGCTTTGATACAGGATGGAACACCCTGTGGTCGGTCAGGACACGGCGTACAGAGCATGGGTATACTGCAGAATTTGCAATACCATTTAAAACCCTTCGGTATGACCTTCCGAAAGATGGTCAGCCACTTGAATGGGGCCTTACCATGGTGCGCTATGCGAGAAGGGATATCGAAGTCTCCACCTTTCCTGCGATCCCACAGGCATTCACCCCTTACCGGATGACCTATGCTGCCAAGTTGATTGGCATTGAAGCCCCACCACCATCTGCCAATCTCCGCATTGAGCCATATGCTCTCTACCAATATGAGCGAACCAATGATGGGACAAGCAGCGATGAAAGCAACTTCAAACCAGGTGGAGATGTCAAATGGGCCATCAATCCGCGTAGTGTACTGGATCTGACATTCAACACTGATTTTGCGCAGGCGGATGTAGACCGAGCCGTCAACAACCTGGAACGCTTCAACATTTTTTTTCCAGAAAGAAGGCAATTTTTTCTTGAAAAC
>JBCBZF010001241.1:0-1890 GCA_039815525.1 Bacteroidota bacterium
CATGCTGTGTGTGTGCTTATTTATTGGCTGGGGACTGAGCATGATGCTATATCCCAGTCTTGGAGATACTTGGTTGACACAGTGGGGAGAGAAAGTATGGGGGATTGGCTTACTCAGTGCGGCTCTGGCAGCATGGATCAGTGGACCTGGTCGGATGAATCGCCTGATTGCCGTGAATCTGAGTATTGGTGGCCTGAGTATTTTGGTGATTGCATGCCTGCGTTTTGCAAGGAGCGGCTATCAACTGGGTCAGTTGATTGAACATGCCATTCAATGCGCCTTACCTTTTTTGTTATTGGTTCATGTATGGCAAAAATCGGCTGAACCTGGTTTCGAAAAAAGTTTACGAATTATCATTGCGTTGACCTTTCTGGGGCATGGATTCTACGCATTGGGTATACATGCCCAGCCTTCCCACTTCATTCAAATGGTAGGGGATATTTTGGGCCTGTCTGCGGCAAACAGTAAGATATTTCTGATTGTGATGGGCTTTCTTGACCTGGTCGTGGTTGTGGGAATGTTCCTTCCCAGGACCTCTCGTCTGGTTCTCTGGTATGCAATTATTTGGGGTACGCTGACGGCTTTGGCGCGTATCATCGCCAATATCGAATCTGATGATTTGTCCGGAAGCCTGCTGAGGTGGTTACCCCAGGTCATGCTCCGTTTGGGACATGGTGGTATTCCGCTGTTACTTTTGTGGCGACATCAAAAGATAAACTGCCTTTCCCTGGTAGAAAAGGCGGCTACATCGGCATGATGATTCTATTGACTAACGGATGATCAGTTTTTCTACCCAAAGACTTTTGCCACTTACTTCTACCAGATACACACCCGCGCTTAGGCTTTCGGTTCCCAATTGCGTAAAACGGGTTTGACTGTTTCCCTGCCAATGCACACGTCCCTGCACATCCAGAATGCGAATCTGTACGCCCTCCTGTAACAAACTACTGCCAATTTCAAGCGTGGTTTTTTTGCCACGATTGGGATTGGGATATAACAGGATGTGGCCAGAAGGATCAGGCTCAATCGAAGTGGCGGTAGATTGAATTTTGTAAACCACGCCATTGACACCAGCGGCGTACAGTTCTCCATTCTGGTCTTCGCCAAAGGTGCTCAAGCTTTCATTGGGCATCAATTTGCCTTGAAACTGATTCACCCAAATCCCGTTGGTATTTTCCCACAAGCCCCAGACATTGCCACTCACATAGTCTCCATAAAAATAGATGCCATCCAGATCAGGATAAAGATTGCCCCGATAAACAAAGCCTCCGGTAACAGATCCGCCGACATTGGCACTGTGAAGGTACTCCTGAACCGGAAACGCATATTGATTGACCGTACCACAGTTGAACCCATTGAAAGGATTGTCTCCTTCAAAGCAACGCCATCCATAATTGAGACCACCGCTTCCAGCCGTTTCCCGATTGATTTCCTCTGCTACATCCTGCCCCACGTCTGCAATCCACATGTCTCCGGTCTGCCGGTCAAAACTGATGCGCCAGGGGTTGCGCCATCCATAGGACCAGATTTCATCCCGACTTGCCAATGCCGCAGTAAACGGATTATCTGAAGGAATCAGATAGGCCTGGGTGGTATTGATGTCGATGCGCAGAATTTTGCCCAACAACAGACTAAGGTCCTGGGCGCGATCACCAGGGTCACCGCCTGCCCCCCCATCACCACTGGCGATGTACAGGTAGCCGTCTGGCCCAAATTTGAGGTCTCCGCCATTGTGGTTGTTAAATGGCTGCGGAAATTCAAGAATGATTTTCTCACTGCCAGGATCGGCCTGATTGGGGTTGGCGGGGTCAATGGAAAAGCGAGACACCCGATTGGATCCATCACTGATGGTATACTGGACATAGCAATAGGCGCTGTCCGGAAAGCTCG
>JBCBZF010000370.1:0-6282 GCA_039815525.1 Bacteroidota bacterium
GATTCACTGAAAACACATCCTGATTGTAGTGCTCGTATCGCCAAAATCGCGGAAATGTTGAGTACATGGCCAGAAAGTGAAAAAGGAAGTCGAACTAAGTTTGCCCAGAATGATCTGTCAGATTTCGCAGAAATCCTGGATGTAGAGGAATTGTATGGCCGCTTCATCGATGGTGATCGGGGAAAGGTCATTTACCATGCCCTAAAACTACGACAGCAGTATCCCCGGAATGCTTTCATCAAAGGGATGATTGCTGTGAGCATACAGGAGTTACTTCATTTTAAAAAGAATCACCGTCTCAGTGTCATTCTCGGTCGGAATAAACCAGGCAGACTGCAGAATGAAGACCTGAGTCTGCATTTTTTCAATTCGCTCCGCTTGAAACATTATCGCGAATTGGCCGCTGCTATTGACCTTTTTTGGACGAATGAGGACGAGAGTGAATTCTTTTTGTTTGCCTCCATCCTGGCCGCCCACAATACTGACAATGAAGCCCTGACCGACAAACGGATCAAGGCATACAAGCAAAAATTTCCGGAGGGACTTTTTTTGAAAAATATCGACAAACTATAGGAAAGAATTCATGAGGCAGGACACATCACTATTCACGCACCTGTCAACATGAAACCCTAGATGCCAAAGGCAACATATTACACCATTGGATTCCACCCGCTCAGGAGAATGGGTCGTCATGTGTCCACGGATTTTCAGAGGATCAGAACCGTGAGACCAGGTCTAATTACGTCTTCATTTTTCCCGCTATGCCGGGCAATGATTCCAACAGGAATGATTGGTCTCTATACAGGAAGTCATCCCCTGGTTTGGAACAATTGAACCAATAATCATTTCAATTTTGACACACTTTCATCATCAAAGCATGAGACACATCTTAATCATTGCAGCATGTTTGCTGCTGGTCATTGGTGATGCCAGACAGGCAGTCGCCCAAACCCAAACATTTAGTGGCATTGATCGCCTCAATGCTCGTTCTGTTGGGACAATCAAAGAAAACAATACCGTAGTCGGATACTACTCCTTCTACCGATTGGACAAAGTTGCCAAAGGAACTTTTACCTTCCTGCTGCAGGTTGTCGACGGTGAATTGAACAATGCCTTTAAGACAACCATCACCCGCTCTAAGTTCCATTTCCTGCAGGAAGTGGTGTACAATGGAAAGGCTTACGCAATGTTGTTTTACAACACCAAAACCCGTGAGCTTGAGCTGACCACTTTCAGCAAAGAAGGAAAAGAAATCGCTTCTTCCACCTACGAAGCATTAACACGAAAAGAAGTGCTGCTGTACCAGACACAAGGCTTTTTGTCAGTCGAAGAGGCTGGTTCGAACAAATCTATTTTCCCGGTTGGGGATGAAGGCTTTGTACGGATGGCATTTCAGCGAGATTCCCGCAAGACTGGCTACACCTTAGAGTATTTCCCCAACGATCTCAAAAAAGCAAATCGCTGGAAAATTGGTTCAAAGCCGGACCATCCGCTACATGAGACGGCAATTGTCAATTCAGTCAGCCCCAGTGCGGTCAGTTTATCGGTCACACGCGCGAAAGGTGCCATGTCTAAAGTTTACAGTAGTTTCGTCCAGGCCATTGATCTCAAAGAGCGGAAAGTTGCCTATGAGATTCCACTTTCAACCAAGGACTTTACCCATTCAGTTGTATTAGGAGAATACGATGAAACCACAGGTCAAACCCTGGTCATGGGTAATTACTTCCGCCCTGAGGACAAGAAAATGAAGAGTAAGAACCTGGGGATGTTTGCCTGGCTGGTGGATTCAGAAGGAGGGGTACCGATTAAAAAGTATTATTCCTGGGGCAAAGACATCGCGAAGTTTCTGCCAGTGAATCAAAAAGGAAAAATGCAGGATGCCGGCTATATCTTCATGCATCAAATTGTCAAAGCTGATGATGGACGCATGTATGTGATCGGGGAAGAGTACAAAAAGGAAGTAAGTGGAGCGGGTGTTGCCCTCAACCTCCTTGCTGCAGCCGGTGGAAGCGCTTCTGGCGCTGCGAACTTTAAAATTGTGTTACAAGACTTTGTGGTCTTTGAGATTGCACCGGATTTTAGCCTCACTGACGTACAGATCTTTGAAAAGAAGAAAAACAACGTATTGCTGCCAGCAGGCTTCGGCTACCTTTCTGTGGCTTCACTGGGTCGGGTCGTTAAGCTCTATAACGGTTTTGATTATGCCTACACCGAAGAATTGAGTGGCGAGAACGCCTTCTATTTTACCTACTTCTCCCGGGCCAAACAGGAAAATTCGAAAGGAAAGATGAAGGTAAAACCGGTCTTTGGTGTCATTTCCAATGATGGTGAAGAATACCAATCCGATAAAGTAAACATTGATACCGATGCTTATCTGCAGTTTATCCGGGCTGGCAAACCTGGCTTTTATACTGTTTGGGAATACAGTAAGAAAACCAAAACCCTGAAAGCCCGTCTGGAGCAAGTGAACTACTAAAAAAGATATTCGTATAGTAGTCGTTCCGTTCCGGGGAGTGCCTTGATCAGCCTCCCCGGAATTTTTTGGCACCATCTAATGATGAATAAATATCTAACACTGTTATGGGTAATTTTACTAAAAAGGGCTTCACGTCAAAAGAGTTAGAAGCAAATAAGAAACTATGGAATGAGAAAACTGCAGTTCATCTGCAATCGGATTTTTATGCTGTAGATGCTTTCAAAGCTGGTGCGACTTCTCTAAAAGAAATTGAATTACGAGAGATAGGGGAGGTGAGGGGCAAAAGCCTGCTTCATTTGCAATGCCACTTCGGGCAAGACACTCTTTCCTGGGCACGTCTTGGGGCAGAAGTTACTGGCGTAGACCTCTCTGATGCTGCCATTGATGCCGCCAAATCTTTGAGCAGCGAGTTGGATATACCAGCCAACTTTGTTTGTTCAAATGTGTATGATACCAGAAAGCACACCCAGGAAAAATTTGACATCGTCTTTACTTCTTATGGAACCATTGGGTGGTTGCCGGACCTGGATCGATGGGCGGAAGTGATTGCCCAAAGCCTGAAAAATGATGGTTTTTTCTACATTGCCGACTTTCATCCTGTGATCTGGATGCACGATGAGAAAATGGAAAAGATTTCTTATTCCTATTTCAATGACGAAACCATCAAAGAAATCACTGAGGGAAGTTATACCGATCGGGATGCCCCAATTAAAAATCCGTCCTACAGCTGGAACCATCCCATCAGTGAAATTTTGAATGCATTGATCAAACAGGGCCTGGTCATTGAACTGTTTAACGAACATCCGTATTCACCCTGGCCATGTTTTGATGAGTTGGAAGAGGTTGGACCTGACCGATTTGTTTTTAAACATTTGGGACATAAAATTCCATACGTCTATTCGATCAAGGCGCGTAAATCCTTGTAAATTGGCAAGGGGGGACTATCTTAGGTTCTCCAAACCGTCAAATGAATATGAGACTTCCCGCCTTTTTGCTTTGTTGTTTGTTACAAGGCACCTTGATCGCACAAGTTAATCTGACCTACTACCTTCCCCGAGACATTCAATATGATTCTTCCATTCCGACCCCGGAATCTGTCCTTGGTTTTGAAGTAGGGGAGTGGCACGTTCGTCATGATCAGATGGTGCGCTATTTGAATACCCTCGCGGAGGTATCGGATCGAATCACCATTGATACCATTGGTTTTACCCATGAAAAGCGTCCACTGCTGCATTTGACAATTACTGCACCAGAGAATCATACTCGGATAGAAGAAATCCGAACAGAACATATTAAGCTAACCAATCCAGATCTCAGCGAGGAGCTGAACATTGATGACATGCCAGCAGTGGCCTGGCTTGGGTTCAGTATTCATGGAAATGAAGCCAGCGGTGGAAATGCTGCGCTACTGGCTGCTTATCATCTTGCGGCGGCTCAAGGAGAAGTAATTGACGAATTACTTCGGGAAACAGTGGTTTTATTGGATCCTTGTTACAATCCTGATGGCTTCAACCGTTTTGCCAGTTGGGTCAACACCCACCGGGGCATCAATCTAATCAGTCCTGATCCCAGTTCTAGAGAGCATAATGAAGCCTGGCCAAGGGGGCGGACCAATCACTACTGGTTTGATTTGAATCGGGATTGGTTGTTGGTCCAACATCCGGAATCGCAGGCGCGTATCAAGCAATTTCATCGCTGGAAACCAAATTTGCTGACGGATCATCATGAAATGGGGACCAACTCAACTTTCTTTTTCCAACCTGGTATTCCTTCCCGTAATCATCCGCTCACGCCGCAGGCGACCTATGATTTGACCGACAGGCTCGCAGAGTATCACGCTGCTGCTCTGGATAAAATAGGCTCCCTGTACTACAGTAAAGAAAGTTTTGACGATTACTATTATGGAAAGGGATCCACCTATCCCGATGTCAATGGAGCAGTCGGAATTCTCTTTGAACAAGCTTCGAGTAGAGGGCACATTCAGCGTAGTGTAAATGGAGAATTGACTTTTCCCTTTACCATCCGAAATCAATTCCGAACTGCTCTTAGCAGCATGAAGGGCGTACACGAGATGCGAAAAGATTTTCTTGCGATGCAACGTGAATTTTATCTCAGTGCAAAACGTGAGGCAGAAAAAGACCCAACCAAAGCCTATCTCATTGATATGGGCAACGATCCAGGCCGTACAATGGCCCTGGCTAAACTATTGGATCAGCACAAAATTGCGGTCTTTGAACCGAAAAACGATCTGAGCATTGATGGCCACCTGTTTTCCGCTGGAATTAGTCTGGTGGTGCCAGCCCTCCAACCTCAATATCGACTTATCAAAGCCGTATTTGAGCGTAGGACCACCTTTAAGGACAGTCTTTTTTATGATGTTTCGAGCTGGACACTGCCGCTTGCCTTCAACCTAAAGGATGCCAGTTTGAATCAAAGTCAATTCAACAGTACTGGGCTCGGTGGACGCCTGACGAGCTTTCGCACGATGGGAGAAGGGCCTGCATTTACCTCGTATGCATATGCGCTTCAATGGGGACATTATGACGCGCCAAAAGCCTTAAATCAATTACTACAGCGAGGTATTCGGGTAAAAGTGGCTCGTAAAGCGTTTTCAGATAAGAGTGGGCATCATTTTCCCATGGGGACCATTTTGATTCCCGTTCAAAATCAGAATATATCCAGTGAGCGCCTGCATGAGTCTCTGGTTGATATGGTCGAAACTGATGGGATTTCTGTCGTCGCTCTGCAAAGCGGACATACAACAGGCGTCAATCTTGGCAGCAATCTTTTTGGAAACATTACTGCGCCAAGGGTTTTGCTTGTGGTGGGAGATGGCGTCAACAGTTATGAGGCAGGAGAAGTCTGGCATCTCTTTGACCAGCGTGTGATGCTCAATGCCTCTTTGGTCAGTACCCGGAACATGAATCGCATTGACTTGTCTGACTACAACACCATCGTCATGGTCAACGGGAGTTATAATGAGTTAAATGGTGCGGCTCAGAACCTCAAAACCTGGGTATCAGCCGGCGGAACAATTGTGGCGACAAAATCGGCGATTCGCTGGTTGGCGAACCGTGGGATTGGTCAGGCTGAATGGAAAAGTCGGCCGACCACAGACCGTGAGCAAGACCAATTGCCATTTGCCGGTCGGTCCAATCGAAGAGGCGCTCAGGTAATCGGAGGCGCCATTGTTGAGGCACAATTGGACATGACACATCCTTTGTGTTTTGGTTATACCCGGGACAAAATCTCCTTATTCAGGAACTCTACTTTGTTCCTCAAACCTCAAACTGCTCCCTATCGCAATCCTATTTTGTATACCAAAAAACCTCTTCTGAGTGGGTATATTTCAACTCCTAACCAGGAAGCACTGGCCGAAACTGCCGCTGCCAGTATTAGTGTGATGGGAAAGGGTAGGGTAGTGGCATTGGTTGATAATCCTAATTTTCGTGCGTTTTGGTACGGAACCAACCGGCTTTTCCTCAATGGGATTTTCTTCCGTGAAATCATGAATTGATCAATGCCCAATTGGCTGGGTAGCACGCTGAAAAAGTTCCTGTAGAACATTTCGGTAATCCTCTCCAGTCAATTGGGCTTTCAACCAGGCATAGAAATTGATTTCCCATAGGTCTTCCTGCTCCATGGGTTGAAATGTGAATGCACTACGGACATATTCATAGAAAGCAGAGGTCCGTACCTGCGTCGGATCCTTGATCATTTTCTGGATGATGCCAAGGTAAATGCCCACCTTTTGGTAGCCTGAACGATCTGCTATAGCACCATAGTGTTTCTGGAAAGTCTTGAGC
>JBCBZF010000210.1:0-7980 GCA_039815525.1 Bacteroidota bacterium
AATGGGAAGAAACCCCTGCATGAGACCCAGCACTGGGAAATTGGCAAACCTTAAGACCGCAGTGATCAGACCAAACACCGCTACACTGTTTTCGGATCCATAATGTACCAGGGAATTATTGAGTACGATGGCGAGCAGACTGATGGCACCCTGACGCGCCAGGGTCACAAAACCGATCCCAAATATCTCCTGGACCAATTGAGGGTCCGGCTGCATATTTTCCAGTTTCAGCTTGAGTTCAGATCGGCCGGAAGAAAAATACCATAGCGTATATACAGCACTGGCAAAGTAGGATGCGGCCGTGGCCCAGGCCGCGCCTTCGATTCCCATACCAAAACCCGCAATCAAAATCGGATCAAGGATGATATTGGCGATGGCAGGAATGAGCAGCACGACCATCGCCATACGTGGTTTGCCCTCCGCACGAATGACATTGTTGCTCATCATGGCCCAGGCAAGGAAAGGAATACTGGGCAGCAGGATCGAAAAGTACGCAATGGCTGGTTCCGTGATCCTATTCTTTGCCCCAAAGACGGACAGGACGGGTTCAATAAAAACAAAAGCGATTACACTGATCAGAATGGACAGTCCTAAGACCAAAACAGCCTGATTCCCAAAAGCATGATTGGCTTTTTCTGGATTCTTTGCACCCAGGGCCCGGGAAATAACTGATCCACCACCAATTCCGATCGCCATCCCAATAGATGCAATCAAAAAGATGATGGGCGACACGACCGCGACCGCTGCCAGCCCCATCGCGCCTACAAAACGCCCCACAAAAATCGAATCCACGATCATATAGATGGACATGACCAGGATTCCAATACTGGCTGGTGCCGCTTGTTGGAACAATAGTTTTGGGATGGGCTTCAGACCGAGCTCTTCAGATCTTTTCTGCATTCAATTGGTAGTGTGTGGAAAGGCAAACGTAAAAATAGGAAAGCCCAGGTATTTCGGATAAACCTTTTGGATTGAACGACAACATCCGCTTCAGGTTGGGAAACCGAAGCAGATGCAGAAAGTTTTCGGAGAATGAGCAATCCTGAACGCTTTTCAGGATTACTTTGTTTAATTATTGGGAAGCCCCTGGTTGATCCAGGCGGTGATGAGAAGAATGTCGCAATCCGGGATGGTATCGCCACTGGGTGGCATGAAAGCAAAGCCGGGTTCACCAGTAACTGTTCCCAGCAGACTCCCATTTCCTGCTGCCTGTGCCACACTGGCATGATCGCCAAGTTGTACACCAGCACCAGCATTGGGGCCATTGTGGCAGCCGATACAACCAGCGTCCTGCAAAATGGGCTTGATTGCCTGTCCATAACTCACTGCCAGGGTATCACAATCTCCAGAACCGGTATCAACGGTCATGGTGTCCACCGGGCCAGGATTGGCCGGTAGGACAGGATCATGAACGCAGGCCGAAAACAACAACATAAACATCGAAGCTATTGCGAAGATGAAGCCCATAAAGATTTTGGATGCGGTAACCTGATGTTTCATTGTCATTGTTTTCGGACCCGATGTGTTTGTTTGTGATTCGAAAAAGCAGCCTTTTCACCGCTTTTAGAAAAAAAACCGACTGAAACGGGAAGAAATGGACCTGAAACGGGAAAGCCTATTGACCGACATACCACGACTTCCGAAAATCGATCAGAAGGGCTTCAATCTGATCAGCCGGAGGGGTTTCCGGAAGGATGCTATTGGCCCAGGCATTTTCTACTGCTTCCAGCTTTTTTTCTGCCAGATCCAGCAGTTCTTCATACTGAAACTTGCCTTTACGGATGGCCAGTAATTCATCCCGATTGGGTCTTTTGAGGTGGAGTTCGCCATCAGCCAGAATCTCAATCGCCATATCAAGCAGGCGAAAGGTGTGCATCATGTTCTTGGCATCATAGTTTTTCCCATGGGCAATGGTCCCTTCATAGCGGGCTTCATTCCGTTTTTCCACCCATTCCCAATACTGCTGATAATCCTTACAGTATTTGGTGTAGCCGTCTTCGTTGAAAGATAGATAGGCAATGGGCAATTCATCTTTAGGAATACTACTCAGAAGCAGGCGGGTAGCATGTGGCTTGCGCAACATGCCTTTGTAGCCGTACTGACCGGAAGCATCATGATAACAGGCAAACAAATCCCGCATGTGATCCAATTTGGCCAGACCACAGTCTTCCTGTCGCAGACCGTGTTTCTCCAACCAACTCCGTAAGGCCACACTTTTCCCTTCCTCAGCCACATGACAAAAATCCAGGATGTCCTTTTTTTCTTTCGGAAATGGATTGAGGATTTTTTTGTTCAAACCACGCGCCTTTTTGATCTGCATGCGGGCATAGCCAGCGAAGGTGTCCCGGCATTTTTTGGATAAAAAGAGCTTACGGGGCAGTTGGGTAAATAATGGATGCTGATAACGAATGCTTTCTGCGGGGGTAAAGAGCAGTTCCAGAGCGGTGGGATTGCTTTTGCCCAATAGCTCAAAAAAGCGGCCGATCTCAAAATAAGTCGTGTCATTGCGTTCATCGGAGACTTGCGGCACCTCCGTCAGGCCAAAGAATTTTTCCGGTGGCAAGACAAAGACGCCTTTGATGTCTAAATCAGATTCAGGCAGATTCAGGCCATAAGCATGACTGCCACTGATACATTCGAAAACGATCAGCTGCTGCACTTTCAGATCCGCGATGTTCATGTAGCCAAAACTGTTTTTCGAAAAAAGGCATTCAGAGGGTCCAGCTCCTTCTTTTCAACCGAAAAGGAAGCCGCCTGCTCCTGGCAATATTGCATTTGTTCAGTGATGAAGGCCTGAATCACCGGCTGCACCGGAATCAGACTTTTTTCTTTGGCCAAACGCTTTTTTTCCAACAAACCCTCCACCTCAGCTTGCACCTGCTGGTCAGTAATCACGCTCCGCAAGGGCGCAAACTCCATGGGTGGAATGCTTTTATGTACCACAATCCATTGGGCAGCCAGCAGCGGGCGGAGGACATAAAAATACTTTTTGATGTTGAATTGCTCGCCTTGCAAGCCCTTTTCGATCGATGAACGGGCGATCCCTAAATAGTGGTTGAGCAAGTGCTTCGGCTCAAAATAGGGCGCAATTGCAGCGAAAGCCTCCGCCTGAAAATCTGTTTCCTGTCGATAGACAGTGGGCGATTGTAACCATTCAAAGGGGGTTGCATTGGATCGGGCGGCCAACTTCAAGAACTTCCGCAGATCCCAACCGTTCAGATCCAGGTCATCAGTGATAACCATGTCTATATTATCGCTTCTTTCCTGGAGGGAAAAATACCAATCCCGTTCATGGACGTACACAAACCGGACGTCATAATCACTGTCTGGAGAGTGGAAACCCCAACCCCTACTACCACTTTCGCAGGCATACAGAATACGGATTCCTTTCTTCTCCACTACCTCATCGAGACGGCGTTGAATCTCCGCTTGAACATTTTGCATTGTGTTTTCTACTTCTGCTTGTACAATTCCAACATACGAGGAGAGGGGTCTGGTTCTTTACGCAACCACTCCTGAAACGTTTCTTGATTCCAACGATGCAGCCAGGAAGGGCCAAAGCGACCAATGAAGTGATCCGTCTGTTGGTAGACCGGGTCTTTAAGGGCTTCGTCCAATGACACGAATGTGTAGCCTTTGGCTTCAAGCATCTCCGCCAAGGCATCGAAATGGTCAGCATGCAGGGCATTGGCGTGGCATAAATAAATATGGGTGATCGGTCGGCCGACGGTTTGCTGGCTCATCTCTTCAAAGAAGTCAAACATCCGGCTGGTGTGCTGGATGTATTCCTCAGCGGCAAAGCGCATGGTGGCAGTATCTCCTTTGAATTTTGCCCCGGCATACACAGCATTATAGATATAATCAGCACTTTCGACTGTGAAAGGAGCCACGGCATAGCCCAGAGAATCCAAAAAAGCTTCAAAAGCGGCTTTGATCTCCACGGTTGGCCCAGTATGGGTGAATGGATGCCGAAAATAGCGCGGAACCTGATCGTATGCTTGCAGCAGTTTGCGGGTGAGGATCTCGCCTTTGAGCACATCAGCCTGATAGTCGGCCAGCGGTACTTTGGACAAAGAAGGGTGGCTAAAGGTATGATTGCCCAATTCAAAGCCAGCCTGCACCCATTTTTCCAGCAAAGCGAGGCGGGCCTTCTTTTCTCTTTTACGGGTGATCTTGTTTTCGTTGACAAAACCAATGGCCGCTACATTGTGTCTTGTTAAAGCAGCAAGCAGCGAATCGGTTGCCACAGTTACGTCTGCCAGTCGCCCGGCTGGATAGCCGATAAAGGGGAGGTCATCAATGGTGATGCAGACTTTTTTCTGGGCGAGAAGGAAGCCCGGAAGGAGCAAGAAGCAGAGAAGGAGGTGTTTCATGTTGGGAAAATACAGAAGCGGGAGAAAAGGGGAAAGGCCTCTGGGTCGGATGATGCTTCATTCTTTCATTCTCTGCTGTTGCAGCTTCATCATTTCGGTGAAATCATATTTTGTGAGGGGGAACTTGTAGGGGCGTTTTGCAAAACTATGGTTTACCCATAAGTATTCTTGTCTATAGAATGAATGGAGGAATGATTTAATTAAATATCTGGCTATCAATATGTAACATCTCCCTTCCGCCAAATGCCCCTTCAATCCCGATGCATCGGGAGGCGGGACCTCGTTAGCCCCTTAGAAGGGGCGACGGCACGAAAGGGATGTTTCCAGCCGCCAATCGACGATTTTGAAAAGATATTGCCTGGAAACTTTACCGTACAAAGAAGATGTGGGTAAACCATAGTTTTGCCCCCCCTACAATGTCTGCCCCGCCAACCATGCCAGCAACGTGTCTACCACTTCGTAATTGAATGCATTCTGGAGATACTGCCCATACTCTGGCTTGCCAGTGATTTGATAGCTTTTGTCGAGGCTGCCAAGTTTGATAAACCCATGATCGGTTCCTTCGATCAATTTGAAGCTGGCCTGCCCGGGATGATAATGATTGACAATGCGCAGAATTTCCTGGGCACCATCAGGCCCGAGGGCCTGAATGTCTGCCTCTCCGTGCATGAGGAGCACCTTGGATTCGAGCGTTCCCCAGGCTTCCACCATATTGTGGTCTTCAATTTCGTGCAGAAAACTCGCATGGCGTCCGATGAGTACAGCTTTGCCGTCCCATCCAAAATGCTTTTGCAACAATGGACCATAAGCAGGATCAGCAGCAGCAATTTCCTGGGGATGTTTGCGGTCAAGGAAAAGCATAGCGAAAATGCGGTGCATGGCCCGCATGTCTCGTTCGTTTTCGAGGTAGTCGGTCCCAAAACGTGGATTTTGCTGCCGGATGGTCATGGGTAGATATTCAAACCAGGGTTCGTGCCGGGTGCCATAAACCGCGATGCCACGTACATCTTTTCGCTCTGCCGCAATGATGGGCGCAATCATGCCTCCAAGAGAATGCCCGAAAATGAACACATTTTTTTGGTCCACAAAGTCATACGTAAGCAGATGTTCAAAGCCTTTGCGGAAGGCGTTAAGCTCTGTTTCAAATCCAATTTCCATACAATCCCCTTCACTGTCTCCCATACCAGGCTTTTCCACCCGGACAATGACATACTGCTCGGTTGCCATCAGGCTGTCTAAGATGCGACGATAAGGATGCCAGCTCTGCAGATTGTCAAGCGTCACACAGGTATAGCCGGGAATGAAATAAATAACCGGAAACCGGCCCGCACGCTTCGGTTTGCTGACAATGGCCCGCAACGTCAAATCACCGACTTGTACCACATCATATAAAATATCGGCCTTCGGATGTACTTCCCGCGCTTTCCCCATCATTTTCCCGGTAAGCGTGATCTTCTTTCCACGCCGGCAGACCAGCATCGTCAACGCATCTCCATCCCGCAAATGGGTTTTCACCCGTCCAATGGCCTGCATATCTGAGACCGTCTGATCATTGATGCGCATCAAGATGTCTCCGCTCCGCAAACCCATTTGCTCACTGACTGAGGCTGGTAATACTTGCTGAATGGATAAGCCGCTTTGTCCACAAGGAGGATTACTTTGTTCCTCTGCCGACATGGCGGCTGGTACGAATCCAAAATTACCTTTGCGGCGCAGATCCTGCGCGGACAGGCTCAGGGTGAACATCAGCAGGACCAATAGAGAGAAAATGCGTTGCATGATTATTTTTCTTTTTGCTCCCCAAAACTCCCGGAAAAAGCACAACTTATGGGGGAAAATGCTGCGAATTCGCCTCTCAACTCTGCACTGAATCACTTTGCGCAATCTTTTCCCATTGCAATCCAACTGGCTGGCATTCCTGCTGTATGGCGGTCTGATCGCATGTGGCATCTGGCAGCATGAGCCCTGGCGGGACGAAATGCAAGCCTGGATGCTGGTGGCGGATGGGGGTACTTCCCTAGGTGAAATTCTCCATACGGTTCGCTATGAAGGACACCCGGCTGTGTGGTACCTCATCTTGTATGCCTGCCAACAATTCACAGATGGTATTTGGTTGCCGCAGTTGGTTCATGCTCTCCTCATCGCCACGGCAGCCTGGCTCTGGTTGAGAAATGGCCCCGGACCAAACTGGTTTCGCATCGGTAGCCTCTTCGGTTATTTCTTTTTGTACGAATACGCCGTCCTCTTCCGCAATTATGCGATCGGTATTCTGCTGTTGTTTTGGATTGGCAGTTGGATGAAAGAAAAAGGCTGGCTGGGGCTATGTGTACCTTTTCTACTGTTGTTTCATACCAATATTTTTGTGTGGTTGATTGGATTGGTTTTCTGGATGGCCATGTTGTGGTGGAAAAAGGGCGACAGAAAACCGTCTTTCTGGCTGGCCAATGTCCTGGTGATTGCCTCGGCAGGATTGGCGATCTGGGACATGCTGCCACCGGCAGATTATGGATTTGCTTCTCCCTGGATGTTCTATCCAGGCCGGATTGGTGTGGGGTTGGCTTCTGTATGGAAAGTATTTGTTCCGATGCCGATGCCGGGACTGCATAGCTGGAACCACAATCTATTGGACAGTGTAGGGATCTGGCCACAAGCAATTGGCGGTCTGCTGATTCTGCTACTCTGCACCTGGAGTCTGGCCCGTTCCTGGCGCGCCCAATGCTTTTTCCTGGCGACAACCGCTGCCCTCCTTTTGTTTTTCATGCTCAAGTATGAAGGCTTTTTGCGCCATCAGGGCCATCTTTTCATCGTCTATTTGTTGTCACTGTGGGTAGGGGAAAAATGGCCGGGTGGGCTAGGTTATTTTGACAAAAAAGCTTCTCTGCAAAATCTCTGGCTGATCCTCGTTCTCCTCCTGCAAATTTCAGGCGGTCTCTGGGCATGGGCCCAGGATGTACGCTACCCTTTTTCACAAGCCGGAAATCTGGCCAAAGAACTCAAACGCGCCATATATGATGATGTATTGATCATCGCCGATCCTGATTTTGCCTGTTCTCCCGCTGCTGGTCTCAGCGGCAGGACATTCTACTACCCTACTCCAAATCGGAACGGCAGCTATGTCATTTGGGACCAAAAACAGCGATCAGACCTTTATCCTGACAAAGAACTGCAACGCCTCCTGGACCGCCTTCGACGGGATGAGCAGCCATTTATTTTGCTGCGCAACACAGCCATCCCAGTGGATTCCCTCACAAACTGGCACTTGCAGATGCATCAACATTTTTCACCTGCCATTCAGGTAGATGAGACTTATTGGTTGTATCAAGCAACTACCCGCGACAAGTGAGCAAACAGGATGAGAGATTGAAACGAAAATCATATATTATGCTTTATATGTTTTCATCCCATGCGCCTCGCCTTACTGCTGTTTTTCGCCTGCCTCCTTCATCCCCAATTACAAGCGTCCAAACTGATTGCTTCCAGTCTGGGTTTTGATCCAATTGATGCCACGAGCAGCTTCCAGCAGGCCATCAACAGCCCGGTAGACACGGTGATCATTGACAAGCAGGCTTTTCCCTGGCGCATCGGCCCATCAGATTTTTTTGACCTC
>JBCBZF010000466.1:0-5467 GCA_039815525.1 Bacteroidota bacterium
CCCTTTTCGTGGCTTTTTTTCCCCAATTGGTAGCCGGCCCGATCGAACGGGCCAGTAATCTCCTGCCGCAGTTTCGAAGAGAAGTCCGTTTCGATTATCACCGGGTAAGCAGCGGACTGCGATTGGCGCTCTGGGGCTTTGTCAAAAAAGTAGTGATTGCAGATCGTCTGGCGATGTTTGTGGATGTCGTCTACAATAGCCCGGGAGAACACCATGGCTGGACCATTGTGCTGGCTACCTGGATGTTTGCCTTTCAGATTTTCTGTGATTTTTCGGGCTACTCAGATATCGCGATTGGTATTGCCCGTATGCTGGGCTTTGACCTGATGAAAAACTTTGACCGGCCCTATTTTGCGACATCCTTACAGGATTTTTGGCGACGCTGGCATATTTCATTGTCCACCTGGTTTCGGGACTATGTCTACATACCACTAGGTGGCAATCGTGTGATCAAATGGCGCTGGTATTACAATTTGTTTCTGACCTTTTTGATCAGTGGATTGTGGCACGGTGCGGCCTGGACCTTTGTGATCTGGGGGGCCTTGCATGGTGGAGGCATTGTGCTGGAACTGATGTTGCGCAGAGGCAATCAACCAACGATCATGAATGGGTGGCAACGCGTCAGTAAGATCGCGTTCATCTTTGGTGTGGTCTGTCTGGCCTGGCTTTTTTTCCGGGCCAATTCACTCAGTGATGCCGTGATGCTACTGGGGAATATGACAGATTTTTCACTGGATCAGCTTTCACTCAATATGATTCTTGACTCACCTTACGATCTGGTGGTGGGTATTGGATCGGTGCTGCTCCTGCTGGGTGTCCATCTGTTTCAGGAAAAACATCATGTTGGGATTTGGATCATCACCCAGCCGAGCTGGGTTCGATGGATCATCTACCTTGGATTGGTCCTTTTGATCCTCAATTTCGGCGAATTCAATCAACAGCAATTCATCTACTTCCAGTTCTGATATGCGTAATCTTCTGGTAAAAAGCATCGGATTCTGCCTGCTCGTGCTCCTGATTCAAATTGGGGTTTCGACATTCCTGCAGGAATCGACTTCTTTTGACTGGGGCAATCCGTATTTGCGCAGTCGGGTTGATCATTTGACTTCCCATCCCAACCAATACAATCTTCTGGCGGTTGGTTCGAGTCGAATCATGTGCCATGTTGAACCAGATATTTTAGATGCAATGTTGGCTGAGGTAGCGCCAATTAAAAGCTTCAACGCTGGCTTGCCGGGGGTGTTTGCGCCACAAACCTATCGGGCACTGGAAGGACTTCTGGAGATGCCCGAACAACATTTTGAATACGTTTTATTGGAATTGGCCCCGCCTTTCCGGCCCTCTCCAGACAAAATGCAGGACCCGGAATTCACCTACTCCTATACGCTGGACGATTACCTTTTCGGGGTCACAACCACCATGAATCAACCGGGCTGGAAGAAGCAATACCAAATGATGTTTTCCTACGGCTACACCTATGGCTTTGTGGGAAAAATGCTGAACATTGGGATGTTTCGGCACTATGCCAATTCGACCCTTCATAAAAGCAATCCTGAATACCTGGGACTGAGCGGCAAAGGCTTTGTCAATCTGGAGGATGCGGTTCGTTTCGCCAATGATCCGGGCATCCGCAATGGCATGGCTTCGCTGCGCGAAGGTTTTCTGCAGGACACCACCGTCCTCAACACCATGCGGACCCAGGCGATGAACAATTATGCCGGCAAAGGGCGTTTTTCAGGCAAGCGCAATCCTGCCCATGAAGATCGGTTGAAACGCATCATGGCTTTGTGTGAGCAAAAAGGCGTAGAATTGATTTTTATGATTCCGCCGCGTGAGTCTTCTCCTGAATTGATTGAATGGATGAAGCTTCTTCCTGAAGGAAAGGTCATTGAACTCTCTGATCCAAATCGCTTTCCAGAGTATTACGTGAGCCGCTATTCCTTTGATGACATGCATCTTAATACTGAGGGGGCGATGTGTATGACGGAAGCATTGGGGACGGAATTGGCGAAGATTCTGCGGCATACAGATGATCGAAATGTGTCGCTGAGAGGAAAGTAGAATGCCCATTGGGAAAAACAAAGCACCTCTTTTCCTGCTTTACATTTGAGCCTTTCTGATCTTATTGGCAACTTGATATTATGCGGGAGGAGTTTCCATTTTTTGCCCAACACCCGGATCTGGTGTATCTCGACAGCGCCGCGACGACGCAGAAGCCACAAGGCGTCATTGACGCCCTGACTCGCTTTTACACTGCTGAAAATGCCAACATCCATCGGGGTCTTTATGATTTGGCCGCCCAAACTTCTATGAAGTATGAGGCAGTACGCAAAAAGGTCTCTGGACTTCTCAACGCGGCTGATCCACATGAAATCATTTACACCAGTGGCACCACGGCTAGCATCAATCTGGTGGCACAGTCCTTTTTAGGCCCCCGTCTCAAGGCGGGCGATGAAGTGCTGATCAGCGCGATGGAACATCACGCCAATCTGATCCCATGGCAGATGGTCTGCCGACAAAATGGTGCCAAAATACGAGTCATTCCACTGCTGAAAGACGGGCAGATTGATATAAAGGCATTCCAGGAGATGCTTTCCTCCAGAGTCAAAATGCTGGCGGTGGTGCACATCTCGAATAGCCTTGGAACCATCAATCCGGTGGCGGAAATGATCCAGATGGCCCACAAATACCAGATCCCGGTCCTGGTAGATGGGGCACAAAGTACAGCTCATTATCACATTGATGTCCAGAGTTTGGAGGCTGATTTCTTTACTTTTTCGGGGCATAAACTTTTTGGTCCAACAGGTATTGGGGTTTTGTATGGAAAAATGAAACATCTGGAAGGGATGCAGCCAGTCACATTCGGTGGTGACATGATTCGGGAAGTCAGTTATGAAGAAGCCAGTTTTGCGCCAGTTCCCAGGAGGTTCGAAGCCGGTACCACGCATATTGCCGGTGTGATTGGTCTTGGCGCGGCCATTGACTTTGTACAGGGATTGGATCAAAAATGGGTACAAAATCACTTACATGAGCTGAAAGCTTACGCTACTGAAAAGCTTTCTGGTATCAATGGTCTGCGACTGATCGGTACTGCCCCCCAGAAATCAGCAATTTTCTCTTTTGTGTTGTATCAAGTACATCCCCACGATGTGGCGACCTTCCTTGGCACTGATAACATTGCCATTCGGGCCGGACATCATTGTACGCAACCCTTGATGACCCGCCTTGAACTACCAGCGACAACACGTGCGTCCTGCTCGATCTATAATACTGTTTCGGATATTGACCGCCTGGTGGACGGTATCCGTCATATTCAGGAATTTTTCGGATGAAAGAAGAACTCAAAAAGCTGTATCAACGTGTGATTCTGGTTCATAGCCGGGAGCCAGTCCGTTTTGAAAAACAAATGGATGCACCGCATCATCTAAAAGCATATAATCCTGTCTGCGGCGATAAGTTTGAGCTGTTTTTTTCTGTAGAAGACGGGTGTCTTCACAATGTGAGTTTTCATGGGTACGGTTGTGCCATTTCCAAGGCTTCGACCTCGGTTTTGGTGAAGCATCTGGAAGGTAAGCCGGTGGCAGAAGCAAAACAATTGTGTCAACAATTTCTGACATTGGTGCAGCCGGAAGGCGAAGATGGTCCACTGACAGATGCGGATTTTGTGGCTTTCACGGCTGCGCGGGATTTCCCCGGGCGATTGACCTGCGCCACCCTGGCCTGGGAAGAGTTGGCGGATTGGTTTGAGGCATAGGGCCGGGTTTTAACCCGGGGAGGGGGAGGTTTTCCCGCAGGGATGGGGGGAGGAGCGGGTTAAAACCCGCAAATCACTTTATTAAACCCTGTTTGGGGCTACGATTCATCTTGTAGAAAGCGATACGGGTTTTAACCCGTTCACCACATATCAATTCCCATTGCCCTTCATCTCAGCGGGTTAAAACCCGCCCCACCAATTTGTCCTTTCATGGCCCTATCAACCCCAATAATCTCAACTTATAAGCCAGATTAACATGGATCTCTGGATTGAGAATTCCTAAAAGCTTGGTTCGTATCCTTTGATCTTCTTTAAGCGTCTGCTCAATTTCCGCTCGGTGATAAGCGTACATTTCGTATAGGTAAGCCATCAGCTCAAAACTGATATTCTGATAATTTTGAAAAATTTCGGCACGCTCAGGGCCAAAGTGATCCCCATGAATTCTGATCTTATCTCCTGACCATCTACCCAATTGACGATCCTTTGGTATCGAATCAGTGAACACCAGTAGGTCGCGCACCGCTGAACCATGTACCCCACCGAGAAGGCCGGCCAATTTAACATCTTCATTGAAGTCAAATGGATCGATGAACTCCCCTTTACTGTCATTGACGATGATATAGTAAACACCCATATGATCAGCCCTTTGATTGAAGAACCTCACGCAGAAAATTTCACTTACTCAAATTTCACAAAAATTCATTCTTCGCCTGAATGATCTCCCCCATAATGGCCAATGCAATCTCACGCGGACTCTTGGCATTGATGTCCATCCCGATTGGGGCTTTGATCCGGGCGATCGCTTCAGGTGGAAATCCTGCCGCTTCCAGACGAGCGGTCCGTTTCGCGTGCGTCTTACGACTTCCCAGTGCCCCAATGTAGCCTACTTCTGAAGGCAGCAATAAATGGAGCGCATTGTCGTCAATCTTGGGATCATGAGACAAAACCACTGCGTAGGTATATGGATCCAATGTAAAGTCAGGCAGGACTTCCGCCGGATATTGATCAAATAATTGATCAGGTGGCACCGTAAACTGCGTTTTTTGGCTAAAAACACCTCTTGGATCAATCACAATGGTTTCAAATCCAAACAGATTCGCCAACTCAACCAGATCCACGGTGATGTGCGCAGCACCAATAACCAGCATTTGGCTTTTCCGGGGAAAGACATGTGCAAAATATGAAGCATCTTCCTCCTCAAAAACCTGACTCTTCCTTTCCCGAAATGCTTGCATCGCCCTTGCCAACATTGTATCACTGAGTGGGTGGCCGATCAGCGTCCCATCTGGTTCTACCAGACTGTGTTTCACCACGCCGTCTACCAGCGCATTGAACAAAATGCAGGCATTGTTGTTTTGGAAGTTGTGGGACAGTTGCTGCCAGACCGCTTTTTCCTCCGCACGTTCATCAAAAGCCAGGAATTTTTCAGCGAAAACCTGAATCTTCCCGCCGCAACTCAGGCCAACTGCCCAGGCATCTTCATCCGCCACGCCATAAGCGAGACGTTGGCCAGTGCCCCCCTCGATCAATGGCATAGATGCCTTGATGACTGCGCCTTCAACGCAGCCGCCACTGACCGAGCCTGCTAGCTCCATCTCCTCGGAGACCAACATCGTCGAACCAATCGGACGTGGAGAAGAGCCCCAGGTTTTGATGACCCGCGCCATGGCAAAGGCCTTCTTTTGTGCCATCCATTCTTCCATTATTGGTAAC
>JBCBZF010000358.1:0-6390 GCA_039815525.1 Bacteroidota bacterium
ATTTCCAGGCAATCATTTCTGACAATGCGAAAGAGCTGATCCTCACCATCCAAAATGTTGGTCCCAGTCTTTCCGCAGAGAAGTTCGAACAGATTTTCCAACGCTTTTACCGGGAATCATCTCATCATAATGAAGCGGTTTCAGGCAATGGGATTGGGTTGGCCTACACCCGGGAACTGGTGGAAATGCTCGGTGGCCGAATCGTCCTGGGCAGTCCGCCAGCAGGCGGAGGTTGTTGCTTTGAGGTTCACCTGCCTTTCATCCAGCAAGCAGTATCCACGCGGTCTATCAAAGACCATTTTCATCCAGACAATCTTCCTCTGCATCAGTCTCTGACTCCGCCACCACAACCTGCCTCTGACAAACGACGGCAGCTCCTGATCGTGGAGGACAATGATGAAATGCGTCAATTGCTGATCACGCTGCTGCAAGACCATTTTCAGATCATTGCGGCAGAAAATGGCCAGTCCGGCCTGGCCATTGCGAGAGCCAAACTGCCCGACCTAATCATATCTGACCTGATGATGCCACTCATGGATGGCCTGCGTCTTGCCGGCGCCCTGAAAAACGACATGGCGACCTCTCACATCCCCATCATCCTGCTCACGGCAAAAGACTCCCAGCAGACGGCGCTTGATAGCTATCAGGCCGAAGTAAGCGACTATCTGACCAAACCATTTCATCCCAGTATCCTATTGGCCAAAGTCAAGAGTTTCCTCGCTCACACCGCCAGAATGCAATGCCGTTTCGCGCGGGAAAATGGCGCCATGCGCCCCAAGATGGCCAATCAACTGGATCAGCAATTCATGGACCGTATGATCAGTTTTGTGCTGCGAAATCTGGATGATCCCGACATCAGCGCAAACGCACTGGCCAGGGAGATGGGACTTAGCAAGGCACAACTCTATCGAAAACTCAAAGCCCTGACCGGACAGTCCATCAATATTTTCATCCGTAACATCCGTCTGGATGAAGCCTATCAATTGTTGCGTGATGGTTTTTCCTCTGTCAAGGAAATCGCCTACATTGTCGGTTTTCATGATCCCAATTACTTCAGCCGCCTCTTTCGGCAACGCTTTGGCCATTCTCCCAGAGACATGATGGCCAAACAACTTTCCCCTGGGAAATAGGCATGATTCGTCAGGCTACAGAAAATCCGAAACTGAGAAAACCCACGACACGTATACAAACCAAAGATGTGAAGCCATGATTCCAATAGGTGGGTCAGATACATTTACCGATAAACGGGTGGACCGGATGCTGAAGCAAAATGGATATTGGGCTGATCCGATCTTTTACAGCCCGATTTCCATCGCCTTCATTTTCCTTGGCCTCATCTTCATCATGGCATTTACCACGCTCATTGGCCTGGGTGTCATGTCCTGGATGATCGCATTTCCCATCTATCCCGTCGCATGTTTGAGTTTTTTCTATCTCATCCACGCCAGGACCAACAACAGTTTCGCTTTCTCCCATCAAGAACTCATTGTCGTCAACTCAAACCCACCCTTTCGACGGATTAAAGCTTTTCGGTATGCAGAAATCGAGAAAGCACATATTCGTCGCAACTTTCTGCTTACCCCTCTCTTGCTCCTCATGGTCAATTATTGGTATGTAGAGATTCAGTCAGGGGGGAAAACCCATCGCTTCCATTGTTCGGCCCTTGATCTGGACTGCTTTGACGAAAACCAGACAGAACTCACATTAGATGACCTCTACAAAGAATTGAGAAGGCGCAACATTTCTACCGAATTCGATGGCTAGAACTCAAAGCTGCGTCTGAAATATTTTCCCTTTGAAAGACTCATTTCTTTCTCCTTGATTCAGAACCAATTGACCCAAGGGGCTTCAAGTAACGAAAGAATCTGATCCGCTTGTTTTCCTCCCAAAGAATGCGCTATTTTGAGTTCAGGAGCAGGCAATCATGGAAGAAATTCTGCGCAGATTACAGGAATCCAATCAGAAAGCAGTCAAACTGGAAAGACTGCTGGGACGGATGCGGGAAACCTGTACCAATCTGGAAACAGAATTGACCCAATTGCAGGCAGACCTGGCTGACAAGGAGCAGACCATCGCCGATCTGACGGAGAAATATGATGCCGCCAAAGTGGCCCGTAGTCTGCACAATGGAGAAGACAACGAAATGGTACGATCAAAAATTGATTTGTATCTCAAAGAAATCGATATTTGTTTAAAGAGCTTAGGTGAATAAGCATTTACCGGCAAGAAGAACGACAGCTTGGATAAGCACGCGATAACGATAAATATATTTGGGCGACAGTTTCCGGCGAGAGTGGACAGTGAGGAAGCCGCCGTGATTGAGACCGCAGCCCGAAGCATCAATGAGAAAATCAAATCGTTTAAGGCCCAATACGCCACTGTAGACGATCTTGACATAGTAATTATGTGCTGCCTGGACATCATGACCGAACAACTCAAGCAACAGGCCAAAACCCAACGACAAGAAGAAGCGGTCAAAACCGCCCTGGCCACGCTTGAAAAACGTCTGGATGATAGTTTGCAGGCGTCCGAAGAGCTGTAATTCCTGCCCATACATGCGGTTCACCACAGCTGCGATCAATCAGATCGCTTTTGTGTCATCATTAACCGATCCTTTATCATGGAGATAGGAATAGCCGTCGGTGCGTTATTGGTTGGAATCGTGATTGGGTATCTCATCAATCGTTTCCTCCTTTCCGCCGCAAACAACAAAATGGTCGAGACTGCCAAAGTCAAGGCTGAAAGCATCATCCAACAAGCAGAGCTGAAAGGCCAGAATATCAAGCAGGATAAGATTTCTAAGGCCAACGAGAAATACAACCAGCTAAAAAACCGCTTCGAGCAGAACGCCAAGAAGCAAAAAGAAAAACTTGACACCCTCAAAAATCAGCTCAAGCAACGTGAAAACAAGCTCAATCAGCACGCTGATAAACAAAAGAAAGAATACCAGAAACTGACCGGCCAGCAAAAAGAAGTAGAGGTCATCAAGTCCAACCTCGAAAAGCAGTTGCATGTTGTTGGTAAGAAGCAGGAAGAGTATGAGCAATTGGTGAAAAAGCAGGTGGCAGATCTGGAAAAAATTGCCGGTCTCTCTGCTGACGAAGCCAAAGAGAAGATGGTTGAGGCGCTGAAAAATGAGGCTGAAACTGAGGCATCTGCTTACATCAAAGGCATCATGGAAGAGGCAAAACTCACTGCCACCAAGGACGCAAAGAAAATCGTCATTGAAACCATCCAAAGGACTGCCGCCGAGCATGCAATTGAAAATACGGTTACGGTCTTCCCACTGGAAAATGATGAAATCAAAGGACGCATCATCGGCCGTGAAGGCCGTAACATCCGCGCGCTCGAAATGGCGACTGGGATTGAAATCATTGTAGATGACACACCAGAAGCCATTATTCTATCTGGCTTTGATCCTGTACGCCGCGAAATTGCCCGTCTTTCTCTGCACAAACTGGTACAGGACGGACGGATTCACCCCGCCCGGATTGAGGAAGTGGTGAAAAAGACCAGAAAGAAAGTAGAAGAAGAGATCATCGAAACCGGTGAGCGTACCGTTATCGATCTGGGCATTCATGGTCTGCATCCCGAATTGATTCGGATGGTGGGCCGGATGCGCTATCGTTCTTCTTATGGACAAAACCTGCTCAAGCACTCCCGTGAGGTGGCCAATCTGTGTGCAGTCATGGCAGCCGAGTTAGGACTCGACATCAAAAAAGCCAAGCGCGCCGGTCTGTTGCACGATATCGGAAAAGTCGCCGAAGAGCATTCTGACCTTCCACACGCATTGTTGGGGATGGAGTTGTGCAAAAAGTTCAATGAAAATGGTGAGGTCTGCAATGCAGTTGGTGCCCACCACGATGAAATCGAAATGACCTCACTCCTTTCGCCCATCGTGCAGGCATGTGATGCCATCAGTGGTTCACGTCCGGGGGCTCGCCGTGAAATTGTAGAGAGCTACATTCAGCGACTCAAAGATCTGGAAGAATTGGCCCTTGGCTTCACCGGCGTCATGAAGGCCTACGCGATCCAGGCTGGCCGTGAGTTGCGGGTCATTGTCGAAAGTGAAAAGGTCAATGATGATCAGGCAGACAGCATTGCTTTCGATATCTCACAGAAGATCATGAAAGACATGCAATACCCTGGCCACATCAAGATTACAGTGATTCGGGAAAAGCGAGCTGTCGCTTACGCCAAATAACAAGAGAAATTGTTCAAAGTATAAAACAGCTGTCGGGATCATCCGGCAGCTGTTTTTATTTCGAATAAATGTATTGTACCTTATAGGCGGTGATAGCAACCATGTCCCCTTTCACCGCGAACTGAGCCACTCCTATTCCGGCAGGGAAATTGCCTCTCTGCTACACTTCTTCATATAGCACCAGAAGGAAGAATTCCAGAAAGGTGTTATGTTTGTTGTTTGTTGTAACTCACACTTATGCAACTTCGCTACTTTTTCTTCATCGTTCTGTGTTTCACATCGACCGCCTTATGGGGACAATTGCCGCCGAATCAACCGGAGCAAGATTGTATCAATGCCTTGCCAGTTTGCCAAAGCATTTTCACACAGCAAAATTCCTATCAGGGTGAAGGTCAGGACCCTAATGAAATCAGCAGTAATATTTCCTGTCTTGGTGCGGGTGAGCTCAATGATGTCTGGTACATTTTCACCGTTCAGACCACTGGTATGCTATCATTTGTCATCAATCCCAACAACAATTTTGATGATTATGACTGGGCCGTGTATGATCTGACCAATGCCAACTGCTCTGATATTGCGACCAATGGCAACCTTGAGGTAAGCTGTAATTTCTCGGGGGTGACCGGCCCTACCGGCGTTCAGAATACACCGGGAAGTCAGTTTGAGCCTACTTTTACGGTGAATGCCGGCGAGACCTATGTTGTCAACGTCAGTAACTTTTCGAGCACATCATCCGGCTACACCTTGGATTTTTCTATGTCCACCGCAGCCATTTTTGACAGCATCCCACCAGTCATGACCATGCTTTCGATTGATTGTGGTTCAACTGACATCAATATCCCGTTTTCAGAAAACGTTCTGTGCAGCACCGTTGAGCCGACTGACTTCACCATCACTGGCCCCGGCGGTCCATACACTGTTACTGCCATCACAGGTACCGCCTGTACCAATGGCGGTACCTTCGAGAACGATTTCATCATGACCACTGTTCCACCGATCACTCAAACGGGGACCTATACAGTTAGCGTGGTTGATACAATTTTGGATAATTGCGGAAACGTAGCCCAGTTTACGTCTGAGAATGTATTTGTGAGCATTCAGGGTATCACAGCGACAGCTTCCCCGGATACCATTTGTGTGGGCGAGCAAACAACCTTATCAAGTAGCGTAGCAAGTAGTCCTGGATATACATTTGTTTGGATGCCAATTGGCAGCACCAGCCCCAATCCGGTTGTCTCCCCGCTCAACACCACGGTCTACACCGTCGAAGCGACTGACGCCAATGGCTGTATCAGCATCGCCTCGGTTGAAGTATTTGTGAAACCAACACCGACCTCAAACTTCACTGCCCCAGCAGATATCTGCGACAATCAATTTGCAACTCTTCTATATACCGGTACTGGTGGGCCGGGATCCATTTATCAGTGGGATTTTGATGGAGGGACAGCACTTGGTAGCGGACAGGGGCCATACGCCGTTTCCTGGACCACACCAGGACCCAAAGACGTCAGTCTGACCGTCATATCAGGTGGTTGCGCCAGTACCATGACGACCCAGACCATCAATGTGATTGAAATTCCTACGGCTCAATTCAATGGACCGGCTCAGGTCTGTGTGGATGATACTGCCTTCTACACCTATACCGGGAACATCGGGAATCAGGCATTCTTTGCCTGGACTTTCCCTGGTGCGACATACGTTGAAAATGTCGGCCCTCCCGGGACCATTGGTCCATATAAGGTAGTTTGGGGCAGTTCCGGTATCCGTAGTGTTTGTCTCCAGGTAGACAACCAGGGTTGCCCATCGTCCCTGAACTGTCAGGATATTAATGTTATGCCACTGCCTGTGGCAGATATCAGCCCGGTCGCAGACCAATGTTTCACTGGGAATAGTTTTGACTTTGTCTACACCGGTGATGCCAATGTGGCGACCTACAGCTGGTTCTTTGGCGTGGATGCCAATCCTGCTGTGAGCACCGATCCGGTGCCACCGACGGTTACTTACAGCAATCCCGGTGTCAAAACGGTTTCACTGATCGTAACCCGCAATGGGTGTGTGAGCGACAGTGCCAAAGTGACTTTCGAGGTCATCCCTGAACCTAGCGCAGATTTCAATGCCTCAACTGGCGCGACTTGCCAGGATACTTGTGTAACCTTCAATTTCACCGGCATCGTGGCTGGCACTGG
>JBCBZF010001090.1:0-2414 GCA_039815525.1 Bacteroidota bacterium
AGTATGGAAGAAGCGGTTAGCCGGGCAGAAAAGGACGGTAAAAAAATCCTTGTAGATATGTACACTGATTGGTGTGGCTGGTGCAAACGAATGGACCGGGATACCTATGCAAATGCTGAGGTTGTTACATTCATCAATGAGAACTATCACGCGGTCAAGTTCAATGCAGAGCAAAAAGATGATGTAACCATCAAAGGCAGAACCTATACATTCAGATCTGATGTAGGCCGCCGAGGGGCGCATGAGATCGCCATCGAAATGCTTAAGGGTAAATTGTCCTATCCAAACACGGTTTTTCTCAACAATGACCTGAGTATCCTGACAGCTGTTCCCGGCTATCAAAAAGCCGATGGCATGATGCCCATCCTCAGCTATCTGGCCAAAGACGAGTGGAAGAAAACGTCCTGGGAGCAGTACCAAAAAGAATATCAGTCCAAATAACAGGACCGTCATCATATACTTAGCCCCTGGTTCGATCGGATTCGAAACAGGGGCTTTTTAAGGTCGCAGGTACGCATTGAGCTGAATCCTGAATGTGATTGATCATTCTGCAGCTTAGCTTTCAGCCCACCCCTACTCTACCCGAAACAGCTCTTCTTTTACCTCAGACCATTTATCTCCGGCCAGAGAGAGATGCAAAATCCGTCCCGCAGGGGCGTCGCCCACACTTTTGGTCCGAATCATGTCATTGTTTCCACCGATGGTCACGAGGACTTCTTTAGACGCACTTTGTTTGTAGACCCGCAGATCTGAAAACTGCACCTGGCTGTTGCCTGTGCGGAGGGAGATGAATTTGCCATCCCGGATGGGTCCGGCTGGATCCCGCCAATTCAGCACCCGCTGGTTGTTGAGATAGACCTCCATGCGACCGGTAGCCGGAATGTACAACAGCTTGCAATCATACCAGACATTGGGGTTCATGCTGACAAACTGAGATTCTTTCAGGGCGAAGGCGTCGTTGTCAACCCGATAGATTTCCACTTTATCCTGCTTGGCTTCGTTGTTGCGGAACCAGACAAAGTACGAATTACCACGATTGCTGGAGTTGCCTTTACTGGCGAAAAAGTGCAAGCCAAAGCGTTTGTTTTCACCCGGACTGGTCAATTTTGACCGCCAGTGATACAAATAAACTTCATCATTGTCCTGCTTCAAGGGTATGTAAGCATTGGTGTTGCCAGATGCGGCATCGGCCTGTTCAATCAGGCCCTCGGACACCCGCCAACTCCCCTGGCCGAAGCGCCAGCCGGTATTGGCTTTTCGGTTGGAAAACTGGTCGATGAAAAAGCCCAGTTCTTCGTTTGCAGTCCAACGATTTTTTTGAAAGTCAGAAACCAGATAAAAGTGTTGACCACTGCCAGAGCTGAAAGAGAAACGGAAATCATCATTCTGTACAGGGGTACTGCTGATAGGAGGGTCAGGATCTGGCTCAGAATCATTGTTGGAAACCACTGGTGCACTGCCTTTGCCAGCCACGGAGACCGAACGGCCAATTTTCGACCAGCGAATGTTCTTATCAATGACCAGGGAATGAACCAGAAAAGGACCATTTGACGCCAGATCATCGTTCCCAGAACGCCCTACTTTTACTTTTACTGCGCTCCCACTTCTCCGCAAAAAGACCTGCACATCGTCAAAACTGGCCATGGTGTTGCCAGTTCGCAGGGCAATTCCTTTTCCAGTTTGGAGTGGAAACCGATCTATCCAGGCCAGAGTGTACCGATTGTTGATGTAGACCTCAATACGACCCTTGGTCGGGTTGTAGATGGTTTTGAAGTTGTAAACCTTTCCGCTTTCGATGGTAATGGCTTTACGGGATTTTCGTTCAAACGAATTATTGACAGTCTTATAGATTTCCACATAATCGCCACTACTGGCATTACGAATCCAGACGAAATATGAGTTGCCGCGATTGCTTTTGGACGGATCACTACAGAAAAAGTGCATACCCAATCTCTGGCTATTCCCATTGCCATCAAAGCGGGCATTCCATTGATAGAGGTACACATCTTTATTGTTCTGTTTGAGAGCCGCGTACACATTGGTATTGGAATTATTGCCATCTGTTTGCTTCAGCTGTTTGCCCTGGATGCGCCAATTACCCTGTGCGGTGGTCCAAACCTTTTTGCTCAGTCCAGCATTAAAATCTTCATAGAAGTATCCTTTGGACGGATTGCTGTGATAACCGTCAGCATCTCCCTGTGCCAGAAGGTAGAAGCGATTGACCAGCCCTCTTCCACTTCGGTCTTTGTCATTAAATTTGATTGTGAAGTTGCCATTATAACGGTCTTTGAGCGCAGCCCCGGTCGCAGGCGCAGCCGGATGATAGGAAATGGAAGGGGTGAAATTGGGATCTTCCCCCTCTAAACCAGGCACAGTAGACGTTCCCCCTCCACTGTTGTTACCAGAACTTGAAC
>JBCBZF010000093.1:0-10660 GCA_039815525.1 Bacteroidota bacterium
CCTATCAATACCTTTTACTTCCTGTATCAAATTATTCGACACGCTTGCCTTTTGTGTGAATAATCGGTAATATATGGTATCCTTAATTGCTGCATAAAGCACAACCTACAGTATTCATCACATCTGCCTATTCCCGTTCATCTGATCAGGTCGCGAACTGATCAGATAAAATAAATTCGCCCGTTCGTCTATCGATGCGGCGCACACTTATTTTGTCCAAACACAACCCATTTTCAGATGCAATTCAAAAAACTAACCCACTCCCCTACTCTATTTCTCTTGATCCTACTCACCAGTCCATTCACTTTTTTATTCTCCCAAAACTGTAATTTACCATCTACCTGCCCGTCAGATGTGGCAATCTTCCAATGTACATCGTCCTTCCCCAGTACCGTTAACAAGGCTTTTTCCTGTGAACAATATGTCAACTGCGCACTGGAAAACGGTCAATTAACCGGACACTACCCGCTCAGCATTTCTTCCAGCGGCCCCAATCCAAATAATTATTCGTTTACCGATCCGCCTTCTATCCATCGCGGCTTCATTACCATTGAGAACAACGCAACGACCAGAAGCCGTAGCGACCTGATCCACTTTCAGTCTGATCACTGGGCGTATCGAATCTACAACAGCAGCGGCCCCAAGTGGATTTCCAAAATTGGCCCATTTTCACATCTTGATATCCTGACCCATGGTACCAATCTCAATTGTCAGGGATTCGGGGTTCAGGATGATGTCTATGCCTGGGTCGGTGATAATATCTCGGTTTCAAATGCAGTGAGCTTTAATGGCACCACCATCACGGTGAATGCAGGAACGACCTTTAATCCCAGCTTACTGTTTCATCAGGATGTGATTTACAATTGGTTTGATTATTCCAATTACATTCTGATTTATTCCTCCACATCTTCTACCGCCAGTGTCGTGGTTCCGTCCAATACGCCGCACAATCATACCACTACTTTAAAAGTTCGCTATCGAGGCAAGAATATGCCAGGTAATTCCAGCCGGGAGCAGTTGTACACCATCAAGGTGATCAACAACTCAAATCCATGTAACATTGTCGGAGATTATACTTATTCCGGGGGCGGCACATATTCGCTAAACAGTTGGAACAGCACTGGTGCCTATGCAACCACCATCAGCATTGATGATTGCAGCGGCCAAACCATCAGCTGGACCAAAACCGGCGGATCTGGCTGGGTATATTCAGGTGGCAGTGGACACACCGCAAGTGTCTACCTCAATTCAGGCCAAACCATCAATTTGCAGGCGTCTGCCGGAAGTACCAGCCGCAGCATCACCTTTACCCGTAGTGGCGGTGGGGGGGGCTGGAAAGTAGGAGGAGAAGCAAGCTTTACCGCTTTTCCCAATCCAACCAATGGAAAATGTTTTGTGGTCGTACCGGAAGCCATGCGAGGCCAAAACATGGAATTATTTGATCTGGCCGGACGTAAGCTGATGACGCAAAGAGCTGAAAAGCATCAGGAAGAGCTTGATTTGCAAGCACTCCCCAAAGGGCTGTACATCCTCCGACTCGGCTCAGAGAGTCTGCGCATCACCAGGCAATAAATATTTCGTACGTGAACATTCATCGTCCGTGGCTTTTGAAAAGCTGCGGACGCTTTGTTTTTTTACCCCAAAATGTCTCCATGAAGGGTCCAGATCCGAATACAGTTTTTCCTCTCCAGGGCATTGAACGTCTGGTTTTTTTGAAAAACATCATCACCAATCCCAAAATCGAAGTAGGCGACTACACCTATTATGACGACTTTGAGGACGTTCACAATTTTGAAAAAAATGTTAAGTACCATTTCGATTTCTCAGAAGATCGGCTGATCATCGGAAAATTCTGCATGATTGCTTCTGATGTCCATTTTCTGATGAATGGGGCCAATCATCTGCTCGATGCCGTTTCAAGCTTTCCCTTCGCTGTATTTGGTCATGGATGGGAAGATGCGATGGAAGGAAAAAGCTATCCAAACAAAGGCGACATTTGCATTGGCAATGACGTGTGGATTGGTCATAAGGCTGTTATCATGGCCGGGGTCAACATTGGAGATGGAGCCATCATTGGGGCATATTCGGTGGTAACCAGAGATGTGGAACCTTATACCATCGTGGGCGGCAATCCAGCCATGCACATCCGGAAACGTTTTTCAGAGGACGAAATACAACATCTGCTCAAGATTGAGTGGTGGAATTGGCCGATTGAGAAAATCACGGAAAATGTTCAGCATCTGACAGGCAGTGATCCGTTTACCTTGCGTCATTCCTGAATCCACAGCCTTTGATGAGCGATTTGCTCACCAGCCTGAAGATAAACCACATACCAACCCGTGGGTAAGTCGGTCAGATCCCAGTTGATCTCTTGCCGTTGTTGGTTAGACCGAAGTAGACTTTGCTGCACCTCCTGCCCCAGGGCATTGAGCAGAAAGATCCGTCCACCACGCGGAAAGTCTCCAATTGCCTGCACATTGACGGTGTTCTGAGCAGGATTGGGAAAGAGGCTCAAATCTGCTTGTCCCCTCAGCCCCATGCGGGCATGGACGATGGGAGAGTATGAAATGGCTCCCGATATATCTTCCTGTCGCAGACGATAGGCGTAGGTCCGGCCAGCAGAAACTTCTGTGTCCAGGAAAGTATATTCCTGGGGGGAATTAGTGGTTCCGGCGCCATCCAACCAGCCAATGGGAGAAAAAAGTCTCAGGTCGGAGCTCAAGCCCCGCTCAATGGTGAAACCACGGTTATTTTCTTCTGTTGAGGTAACCCAATGCAGTTCAATGCCTCTGTCCTGAGCGGTGGCCTGAAGATCGAGATACTCTACCGGGAAACTATTTGACTCGACAACAATCAATCCGGGTGCATCCATACTTTGGCAAACGGAATCAGTCGCGGAAACGCTAACGTAGACGGATTGGCGGGCACTGACCATATCATACAAATATACATCGTCCAAATACCAGCCACCCATGCCAAGGTTTTCATCCGTCGCAAAACGAAAGCGAATCAGCGGTTGGGTACCAGCAAGACTGCTGAGGTCAACAATCGTCAATTGATACAAATTGCTGACGCCACTAAAAGCTGCCCGACCAGACAGTGGGCTACCGTCGGTACTGGCAATGATGCGATTGTAGCCATTTGCGGTCATCATGCTTCCCATGTCCAGCCAGGTCATACCATTGTCCAGCGAGTATTCCAATACTCCACCATCATAGCCAAAATCCGTCCCGGCTTCTGTAAAGAAGCGATGCCAGAATGTCATGCTTGACTGATCATTGAGAAGGTAGGGAATGCTCATCTGGAGGTATTGATCTGAAGCATAGCTGACGCCACTCGCAAACCAATGGCGATTGCCACTGTATGGAAAAAAATTGATCCAGTTCCAGTCAGACTGATAGGTTCCCAGGACCGCATGCGTACGCGTCCAATTCGTGGTTCCACTTTCCTGATCATCATGAAACCTTTCCTGCGTAAACTGATTCCCGGTTGTGGTCAATTGATACATGAGTTGCCTTTTATCTCCGCTTGGCAAATCAAAAACTGGAAACTGGATTTGATCGTTTTGCAAAAATCCACCGTGAGAAGCTGAATTGGCAACATATTGCAGGCCCTCTGGAAGAGGGGCATGAACCGAAATGTCATTGATCAGGGTATCCCGATAATTAGCGATATCAACATTGACTGTCAGTAATTGGCCAACGGGCAACAAGCTATCTGGGCTACTTTCAATTGTTACGATCAACTTTTTAGAACAATCAGGCGGTAAATCAAAGGCTTCATCTGCATCTGCTACGAGATTACTGCCTCCCTGGCTGGCGCTGTATCCCAGACCCCGACGGGCAAATACTTCCCATAAAAGACATTGATTCGCACCACCATTGTTAATTTTGTCGGCTTGCAGGATTGCATCCCGGGCATCAACAAAACCGGGCTGACACCCCAGCAGTTTCATGCCATCGACGACCAATTGCATGGCCAATTGGTTGCCCCCATTACCCTGGTACCAATCGGGATCAAAGCCATATTGATCAATCATGGCCCAACTCATGTCCCACAAAATCGTCGCCCATCCAAATCCAACCCCATGTGGCACACTGTATGAACCAAGATTTCCGTAGGTAAAGCCATTGATTGACATATCGGTCGAGTAAGGCAGCGGGCGCACCCCACTCCCATTGATGGGTTTACCTTGCACATAGTTCCCAATGCCTCTGGCATCCGTGCCGAGGTCTCCACTTTGCATGGTCAACATCAAGGCCAGCCAGTCGCTCCAGCCCTCCCCCATCTGTTCCTGATGCGTCAGACAACCAACCTGCGATGGCCCTGCCACCAAACGATTGGACAAGCCATGTGCAAATTCGTGAATGATCACTTCTGCGTCCAGGGCTGCATCTCGCGACGGTGTCGTCTGATTCCAAAAAAACATCTGCATCCGGCCAGGCAGGCCGTCAGGTGGTGTGGCAAAGTTGGCATTGTTGACAAAGGCGCTATCCTGTGCTTCAGCCATGACCGGATCGCCAGGCAGTCCTCCTTTTCCGTAATTATTTTGTTGAAAATTGCCGGACACCTCATCAAATCCAAATCGATAGAAAATATCGTGAGCCTGATTGGTCCAATAGAAAAGATTGGTTACTGATGCTTCACGGTAAGCCGGAGGTTCGGCGGTGGGAATGACTGGGAAATCAAAATTCATGCTGGTACCACCATCTGCCCGGGCAAGATCTCCTCCCGTTGGTGCATTGGTGCGATCACTGTCAGAATAGGCGTCCACATTGTTACCTTTGGTAGTGGTATGTTCCGGACCGATTATCCCATCGGTATCATGCCACCCAAAAGGAGAGGCTTCGGGCGAGGGAGTGGCTTGAACCAAACTGTCCTCCCGATGTAATGGCGAAGGACTGGGAAATGGGTACACCCGATAAGAAGGCGTACCATGCGTGTGGTTACAGGCATCATTGACCCAATCATTCTGCGAGACAATTTCCCCACTGTAGCTATCCACCCTTACATTCCACCAATGACTTTTGTCTTTGAGATAAATCTGTACCTCCCAACACAAATGGATCGGACCATCAGGCAAGGCTTCCCAGATCAACTGCACCTGAATAGAGTCGTCTGACCATTTTTCCGCTAAAAAAAACGCTCGCTGTCGTTGGCCACCTATCATGGTCACCGATTTAGGAGTCCCTACTCCCAACTCAAGAAAATCACCGGCCAATTGGACTGCCTGCTGTGGGCCAAGATCGGGTTGTGTCTGCGCTTTTCGTGCTTGAATATCCGCTTCCCAGGTACTGCTTGCATACACAACACTTCCATTTGCATCGAGATGCACAGAAGCAATCGCATTCAAAATGGGAATCCCATCCAGCTGTTGTTGCAGATAAACGTGTGAAATACCATTGTGCGCACTGGTGTATTGATCACTGATCAAAGGTGATTGCACGTCTAGTTCTTTCAGGGCAAAATCCTTTCGATGCGAAGCCATATGTTGGATCGCGCGCTGAGAAAATGATTGTGCAGAAAGGGAAAGGCTGCTGAGCTGGCTACAAATCAACAAGACCGCAAGAACGGTTTTCAAACAATACATGCCAGAGCGTAGGAGTAAGTGGTAGAAGCGATGTAAATATGCGTAGTGGAAAATACAACAATGCAGATAATGGGCCAAATACAGTGCCATAGTCGTCTGATCGCATCAGAATTTGGGAAAATGGTTTTTTCAGACTTGTTTTGCACGTCGAGGAGAATGATATGCCAGTTCTGATTACCAAAACATTTCGTTTCGAAGCCGCCCATTTCTTGCCAGAGATGCCTGAGGGCCACAAATGCAGGCGTCTGCATGGCCACAGTTTCAAGGTCGAAGTACAGGTTTTGGGGGAAACAGATCCCAAAACCGGCCTGCTCATGGACTTTGGCGACATTAAGAAGGTGGTAAAACCATACGTTGAAATGCTCGATCATTGGCTGATCAATGAAGTGGGAGAGCGGGAAGGTTTCGAACTGTTGCAAAACCCGACCTCTGAGAACATGGCACAGTGGTTTTTTGAGACTTTAGAACCTCAGTTGCCCGGATTGTACGGCATCATCATACATGAAACCTGCACTGCACGTTGCGAATACCGAAAAAAAATTGACTGATACACACGCACGATCCATCAACATTGCCATCGACGGATATGCCGGTTGCGGCAAAAGTTCAACTGCCAGGGAAATCGCCAAACGCCTTGGCTATATTTTTGTTGATACTGGGGCAATGTATCGGGCAGTAACGCTTTACTTCCTTGATCACAATATTCCATTTGATCAGGAAAGCCCAAAGATGCTTTCGGCCCTGGATGACATCCAACTTGATTTCGTCCAACCAGATAATGCCCCTCACCCAATCATCAGACTGAATGGCAAAATCGCGGAACCGGCCATACGCGAAGCCAGAGTGGCCGCGAAAGTCAGTGAAGTCAGTGTCCATCCAAGCATTCGCCGTAAGGTGGTCCAGCAACAGCAGGAAATGGCCCGTAACAAAGGGGTGGTGATGGAAGGTCGTGACATTGGAACTGTGGTTATGCCAAGTGCAGAACTCAAGTTTTTCATGACTGCGAGTCCCGAAGTCCGGGCCCAAAGACGTCAGAAAGAAATGCTTGCTAGAGGCGAGGCTGCAGACCTGGACAGCATACTCGATAATCTAAAACATCGAGATAAAATTGACTCAGGACGAAAAGTCTCCCCTTTGAAACAAGCAGAGGATGCGACCGTAATTGATACATCTAATATCAGTTTTGATGAACAGGTCGAAATGGTGATGAAGATTGCTCTTGATAAGATTGCTGCACTTAATGCCTCCTCCTGAGCAGATCTTTTTGCATATTGTTGAATCAATTTGCGGCCTCAGTTGTTTCATTGAATAGGAAAACCCGAACACTATGATCAACATCGAAATAGATCAGCACTCTGGATTCTGCTTTGGCGTGGTCTATGCCATCGAAATGGCAGAAGACCATCTGCGTGAGCATGGACAACTTTTTTGTCTGGGCGACATCGTCCACAATGACAAAGAAGTAGAGCGCCTTCAAAATATGGGCCTGAAAATCATCGATCACGATGAGTTGCGGGAGTTAAAGGACGCGACCGTCCTCATCCGCGCTCATGGCGAACCCCCCGAAACCTACAAAATCGCCATGGACAATAACATCGAGCTGATTGACGCCTCTTGTCCAGTGGTGCTCAAACTGCAAAACCGGGTCCGCCATGCCTATGATGATGATCGCCAGATTGTGATTTTGGGTAAAAAAGGCCATGCTGAAGTCAATGGGCTGGTTGGCCAAACCCAAAAAGAAGCGATTGTGGTTTCCACTGAGGAAGAAGCAGCGGCTTTACAGATCGATAAACCAGTTTCACTTTTTAGCCAAACCACCAAAAGCACCAAACTGCTCTACAACATCAAAGAACAGATGAGTGAGCATTTTGATGATTTCCAGTTCAATGATACCATTTGCCGACAGGTCAGCAATCGCGAGCCTGAACTTCGCAAATTCTCGGATGTGCATGATGCAATCGTCTTTGTTTCAGGAAAGAAAAGCTCCAATGGAAAGGCCCTGTATGGTGCATGCAAGGAAGTGAATCCCAATAGCTACTTTATTTCTGGCACTGAAGAACTGGATTTGCGTGTTCTGGAAGGGAAAAAAAGTGTGGGGATTTGTGGCGCAACTTCTACTCCCATGTGGTTGATGGAGGAAGTCGCACAGCACATTGATCAACATCTGAATGCCTGATTCTCCCTATTTCCGTCTGGCCGGCTTGTTGCTTCTGGTCCTTCTTTCTTGCCAATCCAGCGAAAAGAAGAAACTGGTTTCATCTGCACCA
This sequence comes from Bacteroidota bacterium, assembly GCA_039815525.1. GTDB lineage: Bacteria > Bacteroidota > Bacteroidia > J057 > J057 > JBCAWW01. The sequence continues at coordinate 7,858 of JBCBZF010000093.1, forward strand.
TTGCTCAACCAACAGGTCACAGATGATTTGGGACGCGCTGTCAGTCTGAACGCTCAGCCGGAAAAAGTTGTTTCCCTGGCCCCCAATCTCACAGAGATCATTTTTGCGATTGGTGCTGAAGATAAATTGGTGGCACGCTCCCAGGCTTGCGATTTTCCGGAGGAGACTGCCGACTATCCCGAGGTGATTACTTACCCGGAACTGGACCTGGAACAGATTGTGGCAACCGAAGCAGATCTACTGGTTGCCAATGATGAGATTTTTACTCCGGAGCGTATTTCTCAGATGGAACGAACCGGGATACCAGTTTACATCCAACGCTATCGGACCCTTGATGATGTCTATCAGGGCATTCGGAAACTGGGTGATCTATTGGATGTAACGGCAGGGGCACAACATATCGCGGACTCCCTCCAGCAACTCGAAACGCGAATTACCGAAGAGACCAAGGATCAGGTCAAATACAATACCATGGTTTTGATTAGCAGCAATCCGCTTCTGGTCGTAGGAGGTCAGGGCTACATACATGAAATCATCGAGAAAGCGGGTGGAAAAAATCTATTTGGAGACATTGATAAGCCTTATCACGAAACCACCGTTGAAGAAATTCTCAAGCGACAACCTGAATTTCTGATCCTTCCCTCTACGGATGATCAGGCCTATCAAAACCTCCTGGCATTGTACCCACCGCTTTACAACACCCCGGCGGACATCAACAAACAGGTGCATCTGATCCGACCGGACATTCTGTACCGTCCGGGTCCGAGGATGCTAGACGGTTTGCTGCAGATGACACAAATTCTTCATACCCAACTCACGCCCGATCAATTTGTCTCGCGCCCCTAAATCGCTCCTTTCGGCAATCATTCTTTTGCTATTGTTGGGCCTGACTGTGGTTTTGGGGCTACAAACCGGGAGCTTTGACTATTCTTTTACTGATATCCTCCAGGCCCTCACTGCTGAAGATGCGCCCGGGCGGATGGTGGTCCTCGAGCTTCGCCTACCCCGCATTGTCCTGGCGTTTTGTACCGGAGCCATTCTGGCGCTAAGCGGATTTTTCATGCAGGCCCTTATCAAAAACCCCCTCGCTGATCCCTACATCATGGGACTCACTGCCGGTGCCGGATTTGGTGTCAATCTGGTCATTCTGGGGATCATTCCTCTCGCTGGGGTCAGTATCTACAGTTTTCCTTTGTTTGCATCTATAGGTGGGAGTCTTAGCTTATTGTTTGTGATTGGCTTGGGTTTCAGGGCTTTCATGGAAGACAATGCCAAACTTTTGATCGCTGGTGTAGCAGTTTCTTCCTTGTTTACTGCCATCACGGGCGTCATGATCTACACGCTTGCCGACAGTGATCAGGTCCGCAGGCTGGTTTTCTGGACCTTTGGTAGCCTCTCGCGATCAGGATGGGAAGGTGTCTGGGTTTCGTTGACCCTTCTGTGCATCGCACTTATTTACGGTATACTTAATGCCAGGCGACTTGATATTTTACAAATGGGCGATCAGCAGGCACAAAGCCTTGGCCTGCGAGTCGGCAGGATGAAAATCTATCTTTTGCTCATTACTTCTCTCGTGGTTGGTGGCTGTGTAGCCTTTACCGGTCCGATTGGTTTTGTCGGGATGATGATCCCGCATTTCAGCCGAAGCTTATGGGGCAGTGGCCACCGCCAAAATATCGTCCTTGGGAGTTTGTTAGGGGGCTTTTTTCTTCTGGCTTGTGATGTACTGAGTCGCTGGGTCCTGCCACCAGCGGGTTTACCAATTGGAATTATGACCGCAATTCTGGGCGTACCCTTTTTTCTGTATGTGCTTTTTTCCCGGAAAAGTTATCTCTAGACGAGATATTTTTCGATGATACTTTCCAAACTGCTTCCCTCATCATCCTGCCAGATTGGATCGTGAAAATGGCCTAATTTTTCCAGAATCAATTGTAGCTGTTGTTTCTCATTTTCACTCAGGTTACCGGAAACAATGGTCCCCACTTTCTTCAGCTCGGCTTCCATTTTGACAAACATTTCACGACCTGCATCCGTCAGATTAATCCGTTTTGCCCGACCATCATCGGGATCCGGAAACTCTTCAATCAAGCCCAGTCGTAACAGACGTCGCACCACTTCCATACCTGGAGACAACTCGATCAGACAGCGCTGTATCAATTCCGTTTTACGCATGTCTCCGGCAAAGTACAGGACAATGATGGCCACCAGGTCGTTCCAGCCTACCAGAGGACTGTTACGGGTCGCTTTGCGGATATAGTGGCGGGCAAAGTTTGAGACCCGTCCAAAGTGGCGCAGTATATCACTTTCCAGCAGTTGGCCAGCCTGATAGTTCTCCATCTTTTCACCCCGCAATTCATTCTCTCTTTGCTGTATCCAGCGAGAAAAACTCACAATATCATCTGAGCCACTTTCAGACTCAAACTGATCGAATAAATCGATGAGCTCTTTCAGTTTTTGATACTTCATAAGAAAATTGGCTCAATACGGGTGTGCACACCAAATTATTATTTATACACAATAATAACAATTTATATAAAACATTATTACCACTTAAACAGTATATAAATGCATCGTAGAATCATGATGTATCCATTGTTTTCATCATATTTTAACCACCATTTATTGCCATTGTTCATATGATTTCGACATCGATCTACATGCTTTTTGGGCAAAGACAGAGACGCTTCCCGCATATCCAGGGGAGGAATCTGTTGGGTGATACGATACGCTATCCAGATGTCTTACAAGGGAAAAAATCATTGCTTGTGATCGTATTCAGCAATTGGGGGAAATTTCAAAATCC
>JBCBZF010001311.1:0-1551 GCA_039815525.1 Bacteroidota bacterium
CGCCTACGTGGTGGTCCGCGGGACCGGCTCGATCGTCCAGGAACGCCGCCCGTGCTTGCCATGGCAATATCTTTGATGTTGGAAATGGAGGCGCGCATCAGACTGGGACGAATGATATCAAATGCTCCGGATCGAAGATAAATCTGCATCTGATCTGCTTTGTCAAATTGCATGCCGCCAGACCACAGAGAATTGATGCCCATTTTTTCTGCCGCCTTTCTGAGCATCAGGCAAGTTTCTGGCTCAGCGGGAATCAGACTGTCAATAAATGCATATTGATGAGCACCACCAGCAGATAAGAGTTGCAGAGCTGTATTGCTGGTAAAACTTTCGCCGCCTTGAATACCCAATTGTCCTCCCTCTCGGAAATATTCAGAAAATCCTGCCAGCAATTCCATGTCTCTTTCTAATCCTTCTTCGGGAGACATCCACTTTGCTCCTCTACCTACCTGGAACTGAAATACTTCGTGTCCCAATTCTTTACTGTGTTGGATTTCCTGATAAAACTTTTGCCCATAACCCTGCTCATTTCCTTCTGCAAGGTCCATGAAGTAAAAACTGCTGTCCATCACCGGAACGGTTTCACGTTGGCTGTCCCCCATCATTTTCCAGATGGGGGCATTGTGAACTTTACCCAATACATCCCAAAGCGCTGCCGTGAGTCCCGGTGCATGTTGCATTCGACCTTCCTGGAAAATCTCACTTAGGTTTTTACCGATAAGTGTCCGTGCGACCCTCGTAGAACCAGTGAAATAGCCGATGCCAGATAGCCCTTTATCTGTATCAATCCGCATGAAGTTTTCCCTGCCTCTTGCCGGTAGCTCCTCTTGAAATGCTCCCTTACCTGGAATTTTCCGACGGGCTTTGGGCAGCGTAAAAAAGCTTACATTGGTGATACGAACGTCCGGCGGAACAGCCTCTTTACAACCAAAGGGAAACAACATGAGGCCTCCGGTAGTAAGACCCAATTGGTGAATAAAACGACGGCGATTGGTGGAATGGGAAGGCATATGAAAAAATTGATGAACGAAGATAGGGCTTTGGATGACTTTTGGAAGCCTTGCGGACATATTAATCATCCTACTGCCCAACCACTTTGTCCGAAACTACGTGTATTTTCGTGAACGAATTGACATCCTGACATGATGAAACACACACTATCCCTCTCATTGGGGCTACTTTTGCTGATCGGCAGCGGTAGCCTTTTCGCCCAACAAAAACTACGATTCGGTCTGCAATTCTCTATGTTTTCCAGCAAAGCCAGTGTTGGTGAGGATAGTCAGGCCAGTGTGGACCTCCAGGAGATTTACCGGGAGTATGAGATTGCCCGCCTGTCCAGCGCGCTGCATCTATTCGGTGAATACAACATTTTGCCCAGGGTGCATGCCTACCTGGGGGTCGGATACCAAAATACCGGGCACCGCCATCAGGAAACCTTTGGTTCATTTAGCAATCCAGTGAATGGCAATTTTGAAGAAGGCTCCGTCCGGCTTCGATTTGTGGTGCACATGGTAGAAATCCCTTTTGGTGTGAAACTGTTTGCGGGAAAAC
>JBCBZF010000317.1:0-6748 GCA_039815525.1 Bacteroidota bacterium
CCAAAAGTACCACCGATCCATGCCCCAGCTTTCTGGCAATTTTATGGGCTGCTTCGATTAACTGACCACCAATGCCTTTTCCCTGATAATTCGGCACGACCGAAACGGGTGCCAAAGCCAAAGAAGGATAACGATTTTCACCTTCCACAATCTCAATCCGCGTCAAAATGATGTGTCCAACCATTTCGCCATCGCATTCCGCGACCAAAGACAATTCCGGGATAAAGGCTTTGGATTGGCGGAGCCTCTGAACCAGAAAGTGTTCGGAATGATCGCTGAAGGGGGCAGTCTCAAAAGCGGTTTTGATGACATGAAAAACCGCTTCATGGTCTTCGGACGCTTCTTGCCGGATGATCAGATTCATGACAGGAGTTTATTGGCGCGTTTGGCAACTGACTTACGCGGGTCTTTGCTGAGTCGTTCTAAATGTGGACGTAACCAGGTATTGAGCCCCTCATCTTTTTTTCTCCATTTGGCCAAGGTATCCATGGTCGTATTGAGTACAATCCAGTCATTGTGATGAGCCAGATTGTGTTTCATCAACTCTTTGGCTTTTTCGATCTGAGCTTCACTCATTTCCTTCACCAGCAAGTCATACAACTGCGAAAGTGTCCATTGGGTAGAAGCCTGGTCAATGGCGGAGATGTCCGTCAGAAATCGATCCAGATATGGAATCAGCAATGATTTTTCGGCTTTGCAGATGCGTTTCATCGCGTTGGAAACGCGCAAGCGGACGACTTCATCCCTGCTGAAATAGCAGTTGAAGAGTTCATCAAATTTGCCGTGATCGGTCAGGACTTCTTCGACCACTTCGACAGTGTTGCCAAGGGAGTTGGGATGGCCTCCGGTAAGGCGTTGTTCAAATTGGTTCATGTGATATTATCTCGAAAAGTCCTCCCGTAAGCTTAATAACCACTTTTCTGCTTCTTTTTCAAAATGGTAGCTGACCCAAATCCCATTTTCGATTCCACGCAGCCAAATCGTTTTATTCTCTTCACCTGACGTTCCGATAATGAGCATATTTTCGAATCGCTCAGGTTCCAAAGATATGTCCACTTCATCCGATGCCAGCACAATGGTTTTGACATCTTCATCACCAACCAAATCGCGGTAGGCAAAAGGATCCGTCAAATGATTTTTTCGAAAATCTATATCTGAAACGAATTGCTTCAGAAAGTCTAGAAAAACTGCATCCGGCAGATTTGGATTCAGAGGATGGGTATAAGAAGCAACGAACCAATTTTCATCTTCTTTTTCCAGGCTGATCCGGGTGTAATTATTTTTTTGAAATGAAATGAGCCAACAATCAAGCTTCTCTTTGCTGGTCTCAATTTCGTGCAGAAAAACAGAATCAGGTACAAGCAATGGGAAAAAATCAAGTCCCAGGAAAGGAGGCGTTTTTTGTTGAGATCGGTTTCGGGCTTCCCATCGTTTTGCCTCACTTATCAACTGACCAAAGAAGTCGATAAAAGGACTATCAATTTCCGTGGTGAAGGAAGTGGTGTCATGGATTTCCATCAAATATGAACTGTGCTGGGCAATTTGTGGGTCTCTTTCATCAACCTGACGCTCTTTGCCACAAGCCAGAAAAAGTATACCAGCAAAAAACAGCGCTAGCTTTGTGAGTCTCATACCTGAAAATTCACAAAAGTTTCCCAAATCGTATCCACTGTCATCTGGAGTGTTTGCTCACTGAGATGGGCAGATCGATCACTCGATTGATGATAATGTTCAAACAAAGGCGCTTTCAACAGGATTTCGTAGAGGGTTTGATCATCCACGGCAAATTCCATCGCTTTGTAATAGTGCTGTGCCGCCTCGATATCACCATCTGAAATCACGGTCAGGCTGAAACAATCATTCAGGCCATGGGCCATAAAGGACGCATGATCAGCGGTGTTGAGGATACGGTCAAAGCGTTGGTTGATGATGCCCCGATTGGTCGCCGTTTGTTCAAAGGTTTGGAGCAGATGACCCCGATAGCGCTGATTGAGTGGCCAGAGCGCAAAGTGTTTTCCCATCCCAACCATTTCCAGATTGAGAAAGGCTTCCATGCCATTCAGACCATATTGCCTGAGATAGGCTTTTGACCCCAATAAACCGGTTTCTTCTTCATCAAAGATAAAGACATCTACTCCTGGATTACCAAGCGGCTGTTGTTGAAGACGGCGGGTAATTTCAAGGGCGACCACAATCGCAGAACCATTGTCATTGGCACCGGGAGAACCGGGCACTGTATCAAAATGAGCTCCCAGACCAATTCGGCGCTCTTTACCTGAAGGAATAATGATGTTGCGACCGGTGGCATATTCATGCACTTCCGGGGCAATGTCCCATTGCTGAAGCCAATGGATAATCTGGTTAAAACGTTCAGAGTCGGATTGATTTTCGAGGACACGGATTTGATCAAGGAGGCTGCCCGGACTATTCATATTCCGAATCTACAGCATTTTTTACTGATCAAAGAATACCACCAAGACCAAATCTTCCACAATGTCAAAAAAGCGATGTTCGACCTCGGCTTTGACAAAGAGAATGCTACCTGGTTTTACCTCGGTTTCTTCTCCACCTGCCACAAATTTCCCATGACCGGAAACCACATAATACACTTCATCAGTATCATGTGGTCGTTGGCGATCTTCCGCTCCGGCTTTCAAGGTGTATAAGCCAGTGAGAACATTTTCGCCCTTCATAATGGGCAACCAGGGACCGCCTCTTTCGGCTTGCTTTTGCTGCAAGTCTTGCAGTTGGAAGACCGCCAGATTGGGATCAGCGTTTTTTTCCTGTGCCTGAGTTGATATACTTAGCAGACACATGAGACAGAGTAATACAACGAGATTTTGCATGTTTCCTTTTTAAGCAAAAAAGGCATTCCAGGCAGCTTTCTGTTGTGAGGATCAGAAAATGTGACGAATGGTGAGGCGGAAATCTATTTGCAGGACATTTGCAAAATGTCCTTACGGATTGGCTTCTTTCTTAAAAATCCGGAGGTGAAGGTATTTTTCCAGGCTGTCCGCAATGCCAAGCATGAGTCCCACACTTCTCTTCACCTGTCCCAACATGGCCCCCCCTTCACTCGCAGCCATCATGAATAAGGCTTCTTGTCGGGGATCTATGTCAGATTGAAAATCGTCCGATGCAATCCCATGTCTAAGGATATCCTCTATTTGATCTTTCCATTCATTGAGATAGGCTTTTGCGAGCAGGCGATTGGTTTCATCAGTATCATCTGCTTCAACAGACAAATTCAAAAAGGGACAGCCCCCCTTGACGGGTGGGTTGGCAATGTAGCTTTTGAAGGTGTGAAGCAGGCCCAGTAATTGCTGTTTGGGTGAGCTGGATGAATCAGCATCTTTCTGATACAATTCCCGCAGCAGGTCGAGGTTGTGCTTAAATACTGCCCGGGCCAGGTCCATCTTCGAATCAAAGTGGCAATAAATACCACCCTTCTGAAAACCAGTGGCCGCAATCAGCATCTCCAGCTTCGTCCCGGCATAGCCATGCTGATTGAAAACGGCTGCTGCCTTTTCAATGATCTCCTGCTTTGATTTTTCTGCATTCCGGGTCTTCCGCTTCATCTTTTTTATCGTTCTGATGAATAAAACTAAAAACTATTTGGTCTTTTAACAATCGGGAGATACTTTAGAAACCATATGGTCTGTTAATATCAAATGGAAGTACCAAAGATGGATAAAACCCAGGAAGTCAGAATCGCATGTACAGATGGATTTTCTCTGGCGGGTACATTGTTTATTCCCGAAGAGGTCAAGGCAGCAGTTTTGCTGGCTCCTGCTACAGGCATCAAAAGACGATTCTATGCTTCCTTTTCCCGCTTTCTGGCCCAAAATGGATATGCGGTTCTCACTTTCGAAAACCGGGGCATTGGTGATTCAAAAGCCGCGAATATCAATGAAGGCAATCCGTCTTTGGTGAGTTGGGGGAAATTGGATATGACCGCCGCATTGGATTATCTCAAAGCTGAGTTTCCAGCCTCTTCCTATCATTTGATCGGACACAGCGCAGGCGGACAATTGGTGGGTTTGATGGAGAATGCACAAGATCTCCGTTCTATGTTTAATTATGGCTGTTCTTCCGGCAGTCTGCAGAATATCTCCTTTCCCTTCATCATACCCTCTCATTTCTTAATGAATTTCGTCATTCCGGTTAGCAATCTGCTGTTTGGCCACACCAAATCGCAATGGTTTGGAATGGGAGAACCGCTCCCGAAACAGGTGGCCTCAGATTGGCGAAGATGGTGCAATGGACAAGGCTACGTCAAAGTGGATTTGGATACCCGTATTCAGTCGCACCAGTACGATACTTTGTCTTTCCCTTCCTTATGGCTCCACGCAGTAGATGACAGCATTGCCAGTCTGACGAATGTCAAAGACATGGTCCGGGTGTATTCAGCCATTGAATCTGAGATTGTTTCTCTTCGACCAGCTGATTTTCAGATGAAGGAGATCGGGCACATGAAGTTTTTCAGCTCAAAAAAGCAGGTGCTGTGGAAATATGCCTTGGATTGGCTCGATCAGCAATCTCAATCGGCTTGACGCTTTGTATCACATTCTCAAACGAGCAACAATGAAAAACAGAATTGGACGCATCATCATCGTGATTGGCGTTTTACATGGCCTACTGGGTTTGGTAAAATTCTCAGGAAGCTTCACCGCAATGATAGCCGAAGGCGTATTCAATACCGGAGCAGGCAGCGAGAGAGGCTGGGCAATTTGGTTTACAGTAGCCGGACCCGTTTTTATTCTACTCGGTTTATCCCTGCGTTCTCTTGAGCAACATCAGATTCAGATTCCAAATGCCATTGGTTGGGGGCTCAGCATCCTTGCTGTCATCGGCGGGATATTCATACCTGTTTCAGGATTTTGGGCCTTGTTGCTACCTGGTATTCTTATCCTGAGGCAAAAAAAGTGATCGGAGCATGAACAGAGTATCCCTATGATTTGTCTTCCTCCTTCTTTTTGTCCAAAAATTTCCCCAATCGGTTGAGCTTCCCACGCCAGAATTGCTCCAACGCCCGAAGGTAGGCATCGACATCCTGCAAGGCATCCAATTGAGCAAAGCAATTGCGCTGACGGCCATCGGTGGCATCGGTTTCCATCACAACCAACTGGCATTCCACCAGAACTTTCAGATGCTTGGCTACTGCGGGTCGTGTCATCTCAAACTTTTCAGCAATGACATTGACACTACTTGGTTCCTGCGCCAGCATCATCAGGATTTCACGACGGGTCGGATCGGCAATCGCTTTGAAGACATCTCTCATTTTGACAAAAATTGCGGCAGAAATTTAACCAGAATCCGGTGTTTCCAACCATTGCCGAGAATGTTTCGCACAATCAGGCGGTTCATCAGGCCCTCAAATCCGGAATGGACAAAGTCCAGACGGGTCTTGTCTCCTTTAGCCGTCAATTCAAAGCTTACCCGCGTATTCTCAAGAGAGCCTCCACTCCAGCTGAAGGTCAAGCGGTGCGGTTCGTCGATCTCGAGCACTTCACAGTTGATGATGCCATCAAAACCAGGCGCAGGTTTGGTCCGAAACTGGAACTGATGTCCCAGTTTCGGTTGAAAATCACAAGGCATGAGCCATTCACTCATGGCCTCTGCGGTCGTCATCGCCGCCCAGACATCCGCGATCGGATAATCATAGGTGATGGATAATTCGATGCTTTTTCTCATCAGGCAGAAGGTGTAAATCCCTGGTGTAAGGCCCATTGGTTGCCATCCGGGTCTGCAAAATACGCAAATGGTCCCCAGGCTGTGTCTTTGATTGGCGCTACCTCTACTCCATTGGCAATCAGGCGCGCTCTTTCGGCAGCGACATCGTCAGATTCGATCACCATGCCATTGAGACTACCAGGCTGCATATTCTCAAACCAGGTAACCAATGTAAGAGAGGTTTCCCAGCCGGGCTTACCCAACTGAATCCATTGCTGGCCTTCCCCAAAGGGTGCTTCAATCAGAACATCCAGACCGAGTTGATTGACATAAAAGTCTTTGGCTTTCTGCTGGTCAGAGACAGGGATAGAGAGGACTTCGATTCGTTTCATTTTTATGAGTGTTATTTATTTACGAAACCTTTTGGTATCACAATTATATGAAACTTTTGGGTTTCATAAAAATTTCCCTCGAAGAGAATCACATTTTTCCATGTTATCAATGAAGATTACTGTCAAAATAATAAGAGCGCAAGCGGTCGGTCAACATTTGCTGGTGGTCCTTAACCTTCTGCCAAATTGAACATTGTAACATACTGGAACATCAGTCGTCTTGTGAAAAAACCATTCTTTGGGCATGAACGATTACAAGATTTTCTTGCTTTTGGCTGTAGCATTTATCTGTAGCAAGCCACTTTTTTGTCAGGTCAGTCATCAGAATTTTGAATTTGAGTATCATGATATTAGGTACACCGGACGCCTTGAATTAACCAAGCAAAAAGCGAAAGGGCTGATCGTCCTCATTCCAGGCCACGGACCAACAGATTTTGTAGAAGGCGAAGATTACAGGGAATTAAGGAACGCCTTTACCGAAAGTGGATTTACGGTATGTTTTTGGGACAAGGCCGGTTGCGGAAAAAGCGAAGGGGTATATGACCACAATCAATCCATTGAAAACAGCGCGAAAGAGGCCCTGGCTGCGATATCAAAAATCAAGCGCTTAAATGTACCAGGTTCCGACCAGATAGGGCTTTGGGGCATTAGTCGAGCAGGTTGGATATGTCCATTAATCATAG